>JAUHVN010000306.1 GCA_030425055.1 Actinomycetes bacterium
GAGCGACGATGCGTCTTCCAGGGCGGCGAGGAAGCGGGCGACCGCCGTCTCCACCGTGTCGTCGTTCACCACCTGAAAGACGTTCGCCCCGGACACGGGTACTGCGGCGGCGCGGGCGACCCGAGCGTCGATCTGCTCGGCGGTCTCCCGGCCCCGGGCGGCGAGGCGTTTGCGCAGGACGTCTTCGGGCACCGACAGGCTGATCACGGCGGTCGGCGGGAACCGGTCGCGCGCCTCGTCGATCACCGAGCGGGAGACGTTCACCACGACAGACGCCCCGGAGGTCAGGCGGTCCGCGATGGCGGCGGGCACGCCGTAGAACAGCGCGTGCGCGCCCCAGGACAGGGCGTAGGCGCCGGCCGCCCTGCGGGCGTCGAAGGTGGCGGTGTCGACCGGGTTATGGTCCTCGCCGCCGGATTCGGCCGGGCGGGTGATGTCGCGCTGGGGGAAGTGGAAGCGTGGATCGCCGGCCAGCGCGGCTTTCGCGGCGTCGATCAGCGTGTCCTTGCCGGACCCGGAGGGGCCGACCACCAGGATGAGCGTTCCACGTTTCATGTCCCGTCAGCCTGCGTATTTTGCGACGAAGGCGTCCGCCTCCAGCGACCGGAAGTCGGCCATGCGCTCGCGCAGCAGGTCGTGGCTCCAGTCCCACCAGGCGATCCGGCGCAGTTTCTCCTCGGTCGCCTCGGACACCCGGCGGCGCAGGACTCGGCCCGGATTGCCGACCACGATCGTATAGGCCGGCACGTCCTTGGTGACGATGGCGCCTGAGCCGACGATCGCGCCGTCGCCGACGGTCACCCCCGCCACCACGACGACGCCGGCGCCCAGCCAGGTCCCCGCGCCGATGTGCACGTCGCGTTCGATCTTCGGCTGGTCCATCGGCGGCGTCCCGGCCTGCATGCCGTAGTCGGAGGCGGTGACCGTCACGCGCGGCGCGAGCAGAGCCTTCTCGCCGAAAGTGATCCGGCCGGTCGAGTTGCCCGCCCAGATCATCGAGTACTCGCCGATGTGGGTCCCGGCGCCGATGACGATCCGCTCGGCGTTGCGGAACGAGACGTTCGGCGCGAAGCTCACGTCGGCACCGCGGGTGAGCAGTCTCACCTGGCGCACGTGCGCATAGCCGTAGAAGTGCAGCAGCCGCAGCGCGTGCAGGTACACACGCGGGTCGACGACGGATGCGAGGGCGCCGAGGGCGCGGCGACGGGTCATTGCGGCTCCTGTGCTCCGGTGAGGACCTCTCGCAGGCGGGCGGTCCGGCGCTGGGTGTCGAGTTCGGCACGTGTGGTCACCGTGACGGCGAGGCTGCCGTCGTAGATCGTGCCGAACACCGAGAACTCGTCGGTCGGATCGCCACCGGGCAGCACGGCGATCGAGCGGATGCGGGCACCGGCGAACCATCGCGGATGATCCGCCCACGGCAATGCGGTCGCGTAGCCGATGAGACGCCCCCGCGACGGCGGCGGAGCGTGCTCCTCGCGCGCGAAGGCGCTCACTTGCGCCCTCACCTGCGGCACGAGCTCGGCGAGACCGACGTCGGGCGCAGCATGCACCCGCACGATGGCGATGTGGTTGCGCACCGCACTGTCGGCACGGGACCGGCGGGACACGGGGACCAGCACGTCGACGCCGAGATCATCATCGGCGACCGAACGCATCGCCGCCGCCACGAGCAGGTCGTTGAGCGACCCACGCAGGCCCGCGGCCCGCCGGACGGCCTGCGCCGCATCGAGCGCGAAAGTCGCGCTCGCCGTGGGAGGCAGGTGGACGGCGCGCAGCCCGCGGCGTCGGATCTCGAACTCGCGGATCGGCCCGAGGTTGCGCCCGACGAGTCGCCTC
Organism: Actinomycetes bacterium; assembly: GCA_030425055.1. Lineage (GTDB taxonomy): Bacteria > Actinomycetota > Actinomycetes > Actinomycetales > Microbacteriaceae > Microbacterium. The sequence continues at coordinate 1,840 of JAUHVN010000306.1, forward strand.
GCACGCTTGACGACGGGTTTGCGCCAGTATTCGCGCCACGCCGCCCGCACCGACGGCTGCGCGCGCATCCACGTCCGCGCGGCGATGAGCGGGATCAGCAGTCGCGACCCGGGCGGGCGGACGGCGCGCAGCGGCGTCTCGGGTGCCGACGGCTCGGCCGCGGCGTCCGTGATCGCCGTCAGCGTCGCGAACGCCCACTTCGCGTCGCCGTTCGCGTGATGCAGCCGGGCCCCCATCGCGATGTCGCCGTCGGAGAGCCTCGTGAAGGTCAGATCCCACAGCGGCCGGTCCATCGGCAGCGGTCCCCGCCCGCCGTCCATGAGCCGGCGCAGCGGGACGGCGTCGAAGTCGACGGGGCCTTCGTCGAAGTGCAGGTGCCCGGCAGGATCGAACCCCACGGCCGGAACCCATGCGGGTGCCGTGACTCCGCCGGGGCTGCGCTCGATGCGCAGTGCGAGTTCGGGCACGCGCGCCACCGCGCGCGACATCGCGGCGCGCAGCACGTCGCGATCGAGCGCGCCGTCGGCACGGGTGAGCGCGCCGCCCTCCAGCCGGATGACGGCGCCGACGTGCATCGCCTCGAACTGCAGGCTGTTGGCGACGTGCGTCTCGTCCAGGATCCGCAGCAGCTCGACGAACACCGGCTCGCGCGGCGGGGTGGAAGCGGGCGGGACGAAGCGCTCCCCCACGATCGGCACCCGCCAGGTGCGGCGGACTCCGGCCAGGGCACCGACCAGCAGCGCCTCATCGTGCGCGCTGTCACCCCCGCGGGCGCGCGTGCGCACGATGCGCGTGACCGAGCGGCCGTAGATGCGCCACGCGACGCGGGCGCCGAACCACGGATCGATGCGCAGCCACTTGCCGATCAGGGCTCCGAGCCCCAGACCGTATCCGCGGTGGAGTCGGACGTACTCCTCGCCGACGCGGGTGTTGGCATGGCGGACGATGCACCGCTGGTCATGCACGACGCGCGAGCCCGCGCGGATGATGCGCACGAAGATGTCGAGATCCTCCGCACCCGCCAGCGGCTGGCCGGCGCCCATCGTCTCGTCGAAGCCGCCCAGGCGCAGCAGCAGCTCGCGTCGGAACGCCATGACCGCCCCGTGGCCGGCATCCAGACCCGACAGCGGCCGCGTGTAGCGCGCTCGGCGCTCGTACGGCTCGTCCTCATCGGACGTGTGGTCGAGCATGCGTCCCGTCACCGCGCCGGTGCGCAGGTCGGCGAATCCCGAGACGGCGCGCTCGATCCACCCCGGCGTCGGCAGGCAGTCGTCGTCGGTGAACATCACCAGCGGCCGCCCGCTCGCGGCGATGCCGGCGTTTCGCGCGATCGACAGACCGCGGTCGGAGCGCACGTACCGCACTCCCTCGCGCTGCGCGATCTCGCGCGTCCGGTCGTCGTCGGACCCGCTGTCGACGACGATGACCTCGGTCTCGGGCGGGGTCGCCTCGGCGATCGCGCGCAGCGCGTTGTCGAGGTACTCGGGCCGGTTCCGAGTGCACACGATGACCGACACGTCAGACGGGGATGGCATGGCCCGTCTCCTCCGGCTCGAGCACGTCGCTCGCGACGGGCCCGCCGTCCGCGAGCGCCAGGGCACGCTCGTAGCATTCCTCGAGCGCCGCAGCCGCGGCATCCCACGTCAGCTCGGGCGCATGTCGCAGGCAGGCCTCGCTCATGCGCACGAGCTGTGCGCGATCCCGGGC
>JAUHVN010000307.1 GCA_030425055.1 Actinomycetes bacterium
CGACCGGTTCGATGCGAGCGTAGTCGAGCTGCTCGACCTCGAGTGGGGTGAGGTCGTCGATCGAGCCGTGCGGACGCTCGCTGTTGAACCACAGCACCCAGGACGCGGTTCCCGCTTCGACGTGGTCGACGTCGCGCCAGGGGCCTTCGTGGTGGATGAGTTCGGACTTGTAGAGCCCGATCTGCGATTCCGCGAGGGAGTTGTCATATGCGTCGCCGACCGACCCGACGGATGGGTCGATGCCCTCGTCGATGAGCCGGTCGGTGAAGGCGATCGAGGTGTAGACGCTGCCCGCGTCGGTGTGGTGCGTGAGCCCGGTGAACCCGACGACGCCCTCGCGACGGCGGGTCCACAGCGCCATGTCGAGGCAGTCGAGCACCAGCGGTGTGGTCATGGACGTGGCGGCGCGCCAGCCGAGGATGCGGCGGGAGTGCGCGTCGAACACGAACGCGACGTAGACCCATCCGGACCACGTCCAGACGTAGGTGTAGGGTCGGCCAGCAGCGCCCTGCCCGCGTTGCCGCTGGTGGGTTTCTGCTGGCCGCCCTCCGAACCGGACGTGCCCATTCCTGAGCATCCGGCTCTCCGTGTGGTCATGCCGTAGCTGTGCTCGCCCAGGGTGTGGGGATACGGGTTCCTCGATACCGGTAGCGGGTCACGGGGATCCGCGGGCATCGGAAGAACTCGACTCCTTGGTCGCGTATCTGCCAGCCGGGCAGGTGGCGACGCACCAGGGTGCGCATGTTCAGTTTCGGGTGTCGCTTCTTCAGCCAGCCGATGATCCGCCAGAAGGCGAAGTGGTCGACGTAGCTGAAGACGGCTTTCACGACGCCGTGCTGGAAGTATGCGCACCAGCCCCTGATCGCCGGGTTGAGTCGGCGGAGCAGGTCGGCGAGCGTTCGATGGGATGCCCGGCGGGTCAACCTCCGCACCTTGTCCCGGATGGAAGCCAGCGACTTCCGTGACGGATAGGTGTAGATCGCGGTCTTCCCGCCGTGACCTCTGATCCGGCGGCGCTGGATGTGCCACCCGAGGAAGTCGAACCCGGTGTCTATGTGCGAGACCGTCGTCTTCTCGACCGACAGGCGCAAACCCACCGGCGCGAGCACCGCGGCTGTTTCGTCCCAGAGCGCGTCGGCATCCTCGCGGGTGCCGCGGACGAGGACAACGAAGTCGTCCGCGTAGCGGACCAGCTTCATCGTCGCGCCCCCGGCGCGTTGATGCTTCGTGCGCGACCATTGCGGGCCGAGCGCGTCCCACTTGCGTTGGAAGTGCTCGTCCACCACGGACAGGGCGATGTTAGCCAACAGTGGCGACAGGATCCCGCCTTGCGGGGTGCCGGTGAAGGTGTCCCTGTTCACGCCGTCCTCGCCGAGGACGCCCGCGCTCAGGAACCCGCGGATCAGGCGCAGCACGCGTTTGTCGACGACCCGTGCCCGAACGCGCTGCATGAGCGCGTCGTGGTCGATCTCGTCGAAGCACGCGGTGATGTCCGCTTCGAACACCTGCACGTAGCCACGTGAGGCGTAGTAGTGGATCTCCGCGATCGCGTCCTGCGCCCCCCTGCGTGGCCGGAACCCATACGAGGCCGGCTGGAAGTCGGCCTCGAAGATCGGTTCCAGCACCAGCTTCAGAGAGGCTTGAACGATCCGGTCCGTCATCGTCGGAATCCCGAGCTTGCGGACTTTGCCGTTCGCTTTCGGGATCGACTTCTGACGCACCCGTTCCGGGACGAACCCACCGCCCTTCACGCTCTCGCGCAGCTCGGCGAGCATCCCGTGCACCTTGCCCGGCGGGACGGATCGCGGGACGATTCCATCGACCCCGGCAGTGCGGCCTCCCTTGTTGCCCTGCACCCGGTTCCACGCCGCAACGAGGAAGCCGGGGTCATAGACCAGGTTGAACACATCATCGAAGCGACGACCAGGGTCGGTCGTCGCCCATTGGTGCAGTTTCGTCTGCATTCTCAGTACCCGCGCCCACGCCTCCTGAGTGTCGGCTGGCCACGAAACATCCGCATTCACGGCTGTGTCTCCCTTACTGCTTATCGATCCTGCGATCACACTGGACCCCTTCGCCATGCGACCGGCTTTCCCGGCCCCGGACTACTACGGATCCTCCGCCCCACCCCGACCCGATCAGCAGGCCGTGCGCCCAGCCGTCGGTGTCGTCGCTGGCGGCGACGCACCTCCGGCAAGACCGGGATGGTTCCCACGTTCACTCTCGAACCCTTCGACGGGATCGGCACCCAGTTATGCCCCAGCATCCTCGCCACGGCTACGCCGCAGGCTTTCACCGTGGCCTCCCGACCGGCGACATCACCCAGTCCAGGAGTTCCCCTCACCGCCGAAGCCGTAAGGGTGCGCGATGCAACCCGACCCGCATCCGCCAGGTTGGAGTCGGTGGTCTTCTCTTGAGGGGCGTTCAGCCACTGGTTCCTATCCGTATGCCTCTCCGTCTCGCTAGCCGAGCCCGCACCATCTGGCAGTACTGGATGCGACTCGTCGTTGTCGAGGACTGCTCCACCCAACCCGCTCACGCCAACGGGCCAGATCGTCCTCCAGCTATCACACGCCTGCTGCGACAGGCATCGAGCGGTGTCCTTTCACCACCGCAAGGTTCAAGAGCGCCTCGTGGCGCTCGAAATCGGCGACCCAGAGCTGGTCGGTGCGGAACCGCCGGAAGTGCCGGTCGACGAGGTCGGCCGGCCTGGTCTCCCGCAGTGCCGTGTCGACGGGGCGCTTGCGTTTCCCGCGGACGACACCGGCGATCCCCAGCTCCCGCATGAGGCGTTCGACCGTGCAGCGGGCGATGTCGTGCCCGTCGCGACGGAGCCGGAGCCAGAGCTTGCGGGCACCGAGGACCTTCCGCTGCTTCTCCCACGTGGCCAGGATGATCGGCTTCCACCGCTCATCCGACACTTCCCGAGGCGATGGACCGCGGCCGCGAGCGTCGTAGTAGGTCGATGGGGCGATCTTCACACCGTGCTGGGTGAGCACTTCGCAGATCGACTCGACACCCCACCGCAACCCGCCGTCGCGACGGTCCTTGTGGTCCTCGATGAACGTGACTATCGCTTCTGTGGCCGGTCGAGTTCGGCCGCGAAGAAAGCCGAGGCTGCCTTCAATATCTCGTTCGCGCGCCGCAACTCGGCGTTCTCGCGCTTGAGTCGCTTGATCTCCTCCGACGCCTCCGTCGTGACACCGGGGCGTTCGCCGGCGTCGACCTGATTGCGGCGGATCCAGGTCCGGATGGTTTCCGGGGATCCGATGCCGAGCATCTGCGCGGTCGCGATCATCGCTGCGTACTCGCTCGGATAGTCGGGCCGCAGCTCGGCGACCATACGGACAGCGCGCTCACGAAGCTCGCGCGGGTACTTGCTGGGACGTCCCATGAGACAGATCCTTCCAAGGAATCCTGTCTCCGGACATGCCGGGGTGAGTCACTCCTCAAGACCCCGCCAACACCGGGCGGGCACCAGTAACAACAACCCCAGAGGGGTCAACATTCAGACGACGATAGGGGGT
>JAUHVN010000308.1 GCA_030425055.1 Actinomycetes bacterium
GCTCGCGACCCTCACCGGCCGCTACGCGCCCGAGGCTCTCGCGACCATCGCCGACAATCCCGACCAGGCGCGCGGGCGTCTCGCGTTCGCCGACGAGCAGCTCGCCGCCGCGCAGACCGCGATCGACGCCGGCGACGGCGGCGAGGCCGCCATCAGCCTGCGCGCCGCCGAAGAGGCCGTCGGTCAGGCCGAGCTGCTCGAGCAGGCCGTCGACAAGCTCGCCGCAGATCTCGCCGAGGCGGAGAAGACCGCTGCGGCGCTCATCGCCGACATCGAGGGCGACATCGCCGCAGCGGGGTCGCTGCCCGACGCCGACGGCCGCGTCGCCGGCGCCGTCGCCGCAGCGCGCGAGCAGCTCGACGGAGCCCGAGCCGACCTGGCCGGCCCCGGAACCCGTCCGCTCGCGGCGCTGGAACGGCTCGAGAGCGCGAACCAGCAGATCGACGCGGTCATCCAGCAGGTGCGGGATGCCGCGGAGCAGGCCGAGCGAGCCCGCCAGATGCTCGGGCAGACGATCATGAAGGCGCAGGCGCAGGTGTCGGCCGCCGAGGACTACATCACGGCACGGCGCGGCGCCGTCGGCGCCGAGGCGCGCACGCGGCTCGCGGAAGCGGGCGCATCGCTCGTGCAGGCGCAGCAGCTGCAGGCGAGCGACCCGCAGACGGCGCTGCAGCACGCCCAGCGGGCGAACCAGCTCGCGGGACAGGCGATCCAGTACGCGCAGAGCGACGTGGGGTCGTTCTCGGGCGGCGGCGGCCTCGTGCCCACCGGCCGCGGCGGGGGTGGGGGCGGCGACCTCATGGGCGCCGTCCTCGGCGGCATCCTCATCAACTCCGCCGTCGGCGGCGGGCGCTCGTCGGCGTCCTCGCGCAGAACCACGAGCCGGCCCTCGATGAGGACCTCGGGCGGGCTCAGCTCCAGCAGCTTCGGCGGCGGCGGCACGCGCCGGCGCCGCGGCGGAGGACGCTTCTGACCCTCGTCCTCGATCGAAACGTACGTCACCAACCATCCACAGGAAGGAAACCCCGATGGTAAAGCAGTCCATCTTCGGCCGGATCTCGACGCTCGTGAAGGCGAACATCAACGCGCTCCTGGACTCTGCGGAGGACCCGGAGAAGATGCTCGACCAGCTCGTGCGCGACTACACGAACAGCATCGCCGATGCGGAGTCGGCGATCGCCGAGACCATCGGCAACCTGCGCCTGCTCGAGCGCGACCACGAGGAAGACGTCCAGGCCGCGACCGAGTGGGGCAACAAGGCCCTCGCCGCCAGCCGCAAGGCCGACGAGCTGCGGGGCGCCGGGAACACGGCCGACGCCGACAAGTTCGACAACCTCGCCAAGATCGCGCTGCAGCGTCAGATCAGCTCCGAGAACGAGGCGAAGGCCGCCGAGCCGACGATCGCGTCGCAGTCCGAGGTCGTCGACAAGCTCAAGGACGGCCTCAACGGCATGAAGCAGAAGCTCGAGCAGCTCAAGACCAAGCGCAGTGAGCTGCTCGCGCGTGCCAAGACCGCCGAGGCGCAGAACAAGGTGCACGACGCGGTCAAGTCGATCGACGTGCTCGACCCGACCAGTGAGCTGGGCCGCTTCGAGGACAAGGTGCGCCGCCAGGAGGCGCTCGCCGCCGGCAAGCAGGAGCTCGCGGCATCCAGCCTCGACGCCCAGTTCAACCAGCTCGACGACGTCGGCGAGCTCACCGAGGTCGAGGCGCGGCTGGCCGCGCTCAAGGGCGGCGGCAAGCCCGCGGCGGCTCCCGCGATCGACGCACCGAGCGCGCCCTACACGCCGTAACCCACCTCTCTCGTCGAGCGGACGAGGATGCCCGCCCCACCCGGCGTGTCGCGTGCATCCCCGTCCGCTCGACCGCGTGTGCAGGATCTCGACCGTGTGTGAAGGATGATGGACGGATGACCCGCTTCGTCATCGTGCCCCAGTGGCAGGGTTCGCCGTCGTCGCGTGCGATGCAGCTGATCGACGGCGCCCATGCGATCGCCGGGGATCTGCCCCGCTCATCCTGCACGTGGGTGGACGTGCCGCTCGAGGCCGGCGAGGCCGTCGACACCGGCATCCATCGCTACAGCGCACTGCAGCGCACGCGGCTCGCGACCGACGAGGTGCTCGCTGGTCACTCCGAACCCGCCCTGCTCATCGGCGGCGACTGCGGTGTCGCCGTCGCCGGTATCGCGCATGCCCGCGCGCAGAACCCCGACCTCGCGGTGGTCTGGCTCGACGCGCACGGCGACCTGCACTCCCCCGGATCGTCGACGTCGGGCGCGTTCGGCGGCATGGCCCTGCGCGCGGTGCTCGGCGAGACCGCCGACCCGCTCGGCATCGCCGAGGGCAGCATCCCCGCGACGCATGTCATCCTCGCCGGCGCGCGCGACTGGGACGACGCCGAAGTCGAGTTCCGGGATGCCGCCGGCATCCGCTGGCTCGACGCCTCGGCTCTCGACGACCCCGAAGCCCTCGCCGACGCCGTGCGTGCGACCGGTGCGGCGGCCGTCTACGTGCACGTCGACCTCGACGTGCTCGATCCCGCCGAGATCACCGGGGTGACAGGGCCCGTGCCGTTCGGCGTGCGCGCCGCCGACTTGGTCGCGGGGATCGCCCGCGTTCGTGACGCGGCGCCCCTGGCCGGCGCGAGCATCGCCGGGTTCGCGCCGGCGTCGCCGGCCGCCGCCATCGACGACCTCGGTGCGATCCTGAGGATCGTCGGGGCTCTCGCGTGAGGCCACCGGAGGGCTGGCGCGAAGAGGCGGAACGACGCGTGGCCCAGGGGCGGCGGCTCGACCGCTTCATCCCCCGCGTCCTGCTCGACTCACCCGTGAGCCTCGTCGGCTACTGGTACGGCACATCGGTCGGCTGGATCTGGGGCACGCTGTGGAGCACCGGGCGCATCGAACGACGGGGCGAGCTGTGGGTGTTCCGCGGCATGCCCCGCTGGACGTTCCCCCGCGGCGGGGTCTGCGCGGGCGGATGCTTCCTCACCGGCGACGGCGTCATCGACGACCGCCTGCTCGCGCACGAGACGGTCCACCGCCGCCAGTGGCGCCGGTACGGCTTCCTGATGCCGCTGCTGTACCTGCTCGCCGGGCGCGACCCGCTGCGCAACCGCTTCGAGATCGAGGCCGGGCTGGCCGACGGCAACTACGTGCCGCGGCGCTGACTCAGGATGCGGTCGCCAGACCGTACTGGGCCGGCGTGTGCACGCGCTCGGGCTGGACGCCGCTGTCGACCAGGTGGTCGAGGATGTCGGCGGTGCCGAGGTAGCCGCCCATGAGGTGGATGCGGGTGTCGTCGTCGTCGGCGCAGAGCATCTCGTCGGCCCACGCGGTCACGGCGCGCGCGAGCGCTCGTCCGGGCGCGCACCCGCGGCCCGTGCCCGGCTCGCCCGAGCGGCTGGAGCGGTCGAGCCATGTGACGACCATGCGCGCCGGCGCGTCGATGGTGCCCACCCACGTGGCATCCGGCACCTCGACGAACACGCGACCCGTCGAGCAGATCGGCAGCGTCGCC
>JAUHVN010000007.1 GCA_030425055.1 Actinomycetes bacterium
AGGGCTCATCGGCATCCTCGTCCTGCCGGGGATCATCGTCGTGGTGCTGCTGGTGCTGCGCAGACCCTGGGCGGCGGGCTATTTCGTCGCGTGCGAACTGGCCAGCGCCGGCATCGTGCAGATCATCAAGCACACCGTGGGCCGGGCGCGCCCCGAGGACATCCTCGTCGTCTCGGACTACGGGTCGTTCCCGTCGGGCCATGTCGCGAACGCCACGACGATCGCCGTGGCGCTGTTCGTGATCTTCCCGCGGCTGTGGATGGGCATCGCGGGTGTCGTGTGGGTTGCGGCGATGGCGTGGAGCCGCACCTATCTGGGTGCGCACTGGCTGAGCGACACCCTCGGCGGTGCGCTCGTCGGCGCGGGCGCCTCGCTGCTGGTCGCGGCCGCGTTCGCGCGCCCGCTCGCGACCGAGCAGGAGCGCCGCGGCTCGGTGGGCGCCCCCGAACGGGCCCCGGGCAAGGATCCGGAGCGTCGCTAGGCTGGGCGCATGACCGCGCCGAGCGAATCCGACCCTGCCGTCGCCGCTGCCGAAGCCGAGCTCGAGCGCCTGCGCGCCGAAGCCGCCGCCGCCGAAGCCCAGCTGAAGGCCGCGCAGGCGAAGGCGGCCCTGGCCGCCGCTGAAGCCGAGGCCGCGAAGGCGCGCGCCGGTGCCGAGACCGCCGAGCCCGAGGCATCCGCTGCGCCGGACGCGCCCGCTGCGCCGGAGGCATCCGCTGCGCCGGATCAGGAGATCTCGCCGGAACAGGACGGATCCGCCGCCGAACAGCCTGTCTCGGCCGGATCACCTGATCTGGGCGAGGCGGCAGAGGGCGGTCCGCTCGACGCCGACGAGATCGGCGCCATCATCGACGGGTACACGTTCGAGGTGTCGACGCTCGACCTCGGCGCGCTCGTCAACACGGATGCCGTGCCTGAGGCGCAGATCCGCATCCCGCTCGGCATGATGAACCGCCACGGACTCGTCGCCGGCGCCACCGGAACGGGCAAGACCCGCACGCTGCAGGGGCTCGCCGAGCAGCTGGCCGCCAAGGGCGTGCCGGTGTTCGCCGCCGATATCAAGGGCGACCTGTCGGGCGTCGCGACGCCGGGGGTCGAGAGCGAGAAGCTGCTCGCGCGCACGCGGGGGATCGGGCAGGACTGGAAGCCCGAGGCATCCGCCACCGAGTACTTCGCGCTGGGCGGCATCGGCAAGGGCGTGCCGGTGCGGGCGACGGTCAGCGGCTTCGGCCCGCTGCTGCTGAGCAAGGTGCTGGGCCTCAACGAGACGCAGGAGTCGAGCCTCGGCCTCGTCTTCCACTACGCCGACAAGCAGGGGCTGGCGCTCGTCGACCTGGCGGACCTGCGCGCGGTGCTGACCTACCTGACGAGCGACGAGGGCAAGGGCGAGCTCAAGGAGCTGGGCGGACTGTCGCCGGCGACCGCGGGCGTGATCCTGCGCGAGCTCATCACGTTCGCCGACGACGGCGCCGACGTCTTCTTCGGCGAGCCCGAGTTCGAGGTCTCGGAGTTCCTGCGCACCGCCGCCGACGGGCGGGGCATCATCAGTCTGCTCGAGGTTCCCGGCGTCGCCGACAAGCCGGCGCTGTTCTCGACGTTCCTCATGTACCTGCTCGCCGAGCTGTTCGAGATGCTGCCCGAGGTGGGCGACCTCGACAAGCCGAAGCTCGTCTTCTTCTTCGACGAGGCGCATCTGCTCTTCAAGGATGCCTCGAAGGATTTCCTCTCGGCGATCGTGCAGACCGTGCGCCTCATCCGGTCGAAGGGCGTCGGCGTCTTCTTCGTCACGCAGACCCCGAAGGATGTGCCCGGCGACGTGCTCGCCCAGCTCGGCTCGCGCGTGCAGCATGCGCTGCGTGCGTTCACGCCCGATGACGCAAAGGCGCTGCGGGCGACCGTCGGCACGTACCCGAAGAGCGGCTACGACCTCGAGCGCGTGCTGCAGGAGCTCGGCACGGGCGAGGCGATCGTCACCGTCATGAGCGAGAAAGGCGCGCCGACCCCGGTCGCCTGGACGCGGCTGCGTGCGCCGCAGGGGCTCATGTCACCCTCCGCCGAAGCCGACATCGACGCCGCGGTCGCCGCCTCGCCGCTGCTCGCGAAGTACGGCACCGCGATCGACCGCGAGTCGGCCCGCGAGGTGCTGACGGCCAAGATGGCCGCCGCCGACGAGGCGGCCGCCGCCGAGCAGGCCGCCCTCGAGAAGGCGAAGGCCGACGCGGAGTTCGCCAAGCAGCAGGCCGCGATCGACAAGGCGCAGGCGGCGGCCGACAAGAAGGCGCAGCAGGAGTACGAGCGACTGCTCAAGAAGACGTCGGAGTCGAGCCGCACCTCCCGCAGCAGCCAGAAGTCGCCCCTCGAGGAGATCCTGAACTCGAAGACGACGCAGACGGTGCTGGGCGGCGTGATCCGCGGCCTCTTCGGCACCGGCAAGCGGTGACGGCGGGCCCCACGCTCCGACGGCGGCGGTAGTGTGGGGGCATGGCGACGAAGCCCCCCACGAGCGACATCGACGAGTCCGACCTGCGCGTCTCCGACCGCAAGAAGGTCGCCGTCGGCGTGCCCGCGGTGCTGCACGCCCTGCAGATCTCGGTCGACCAGATGGGCGTCGACCGCAGCATCCGCACGCTGCTGCGGGTCAACCAGAAGGACGGCTTCGACTGCCCGGGATGCGCGTGGCCCGAGGAGGACAAGCGGCACATCGCGGAGTTCTGCGAGAACGGCGCCAAGGCGGTCGCCGAGGAGGCGACGTTGCGCCGCGTCGGCCCCGAGTTCTTCGCCGCCCACTCGCTCGACGAACTGGCCGGTCACGACGACTGGTGGCTGGGCCAGCAGGGCCGGCTGACGCATCCCATGATCCTCGACGAGGGCGCGACGCACTACCGGCCGATCTCGTGGGACGACGCGCTGCGCGAGGTCGCCGATGCCCTGCGCGGTCTCGACGACCCCGACGAGGCGATCTTCTACACGTCGGGCCGCACTTCGAACGAAGCCGCGTTCCTCTACCAGCTGCTCGTCAGGGGTCTGGGCACCAACAACCTGCCGGACTGCTCCAACATGTGCCACGAGTCGTCGGGCTCGGCGCTCACCCAGACGCTCGGCATCGGCAAGGGCACGGTGTCGATCGAAGACATCCACGACGCCGACCTGCTGATCGTCGCCGGGCAGAATCCGGGGACGAACCACCCGCGCATGCTCAGCGCGCTCGAGAAGGCCAAGGGCAACGGCGCGAAGATCGTCGCGGTCAACCCGCTGCCCGAGGCCGGCCTCATCCGGTTCGAGAACCCGCAGACGCCGAAGGGCGTGATCCTCGGCGGCACCAAGATGGCCGACGAGTTCGCTCAGATCCGTCTCGGCGGCGACCAGGCCCTGTTCCAGGCGATCGGCAAGCATCTGCTCGAAGCCGAGGAGCGCGACGGCGGCGTCGTCGACCATGCGTTCGTGGACGAGCACACGAGCGGGTTCGAGGCGTACCGCGCGGCGATGGCCGAGGTGCCGTGGCGCGAGCTGGTCGCGGCGACCGGGATGCCCGAGACCGCCCTGCGTCGCATCGGCGAGATGGTGCGCACCTCCGAGAAGACGATCGTGTGCTGGGCGATGGGGCTCACGCAGCACAAGCACGCGGTGGCGACGCTGCGCGACGTCGTCAACGTGCTGCTGCTGCAGGGCAACATCGGCCGGCCGGGTGCCGGCGTGTGTCCCGTGCGCGGGCACTCGAACGTGCAGGGCGATCGCACGATGGGCATCTACGAGAAGCCGTCCGAGGCGTTCCTGGCGGCGCTCGACGCCGAGTTCTCGTTCACGGCACCGCGCGAGCACGGGCACGACACCGTCGAGGCGATCCGCGCGATGCGCGACGGAAAGGCCCGGGTCTTCATGGCGATGGGCGGCAACTTCGTCAGCGCCACCCCCGACACCGCGGTGACCGAGGCGGCGCTGCGCCGCACCGACCTGACCGTTCAGGTGTCGACCAAGCTGAACCGCTCGCACGTGGTGACTGGTCGACGGGCGATCATCCTGCCCACGCTCGGACGCACCGACCGCGACCGCCGTGGGGGAGGCGAGCAGCGCGTCACCGTCGAGGACTCGATGGGCGCCGTGCACTCGTCGCGCGGCCGCCTCGCGCCGCCGGCCGACGACATGCTCAGCGAGGTCGCGATCGTCGCGCGGCTGTGCGGGATGCTCTTCCCCGACGGCGCGGCGCCCGATGACGCGCCGGTGCACGATGGCGACCCCGAGCGCGGCCAGGCCGAGCGCGACGGCGTCGAGGGCGCGGCATCCGGTTCGGGTGACGGGCACGGAGTGCCGCGCGCGGACTGGGCGGCGCTCGAGACCGACTACGCGCTGATCCGGCAGCACATCCAGAACGTCGTGCCCGGCTTCGACGACTACGAGCAGCGCATCGACAAGGGGCGCACCCTGATGCTGCCGAACGGTCCGCGGGATGCCCGTCGGTTCGCGACCTCGGACGGCAAGGCGCAGTTCACCGTCAACCCGCTCGAGTACCCGGTCATCCCGCGCGGCCGGCTGCTGCTGCAGACGCTGCGGTCGCACGACCAGTACAACACCACGATCTACGGCAAGGACGACCGCTATCGCGGCATCCACAACGCCCGCCGCGTGGTTCTCGTCAACGAGAAGGACATCCAGCAGCTCGGGTACGCCGAGGACGAGATGGTCGACCTCGTCTCGGAGTGGCGCAGGCCCGACGGGTCGATCGAGGAGCGCCGCGCCGAGGAGTTCCGCATCGTGCCATACCCGACACCGCAGGGCAACGCGGCGGCGTACTACCCCGAGACCAACGTGCTGGTGCCGCTCGACTCGGTCGCCGACGTCAGCGGGACGCCGACCTCGAAGTCCGTCATCGTGCGGCTCGAGCGGCGCTGACGCCGCGGGCTCGCCGGGGCGACCCGGCGCTTGCTCAGCCGTCCCAGCTCTTCGCGGCCTCGGTGATGGATGCCACGGCCGCCTCGACGTCGCCGGGCGAGCCGCCGGCACGCCCGGCGACCAGGCCGGCCACGAACGCGCTCAGCGGGGCCGCGGGCCGGGCGACGCCCTGTGCGACGTCGCGCGCGAGGTCGAGGACGAGCGCGATCGGGATGTCGTCGTCGCCCAGTCCGAACCTCTCGCGCAGGGCACTCGCCCACGCGTCGAGGGCCTCCGGGGGAAGGGTGCGGTTCGTGTCGGTCATGGCGTGTCCTCCTCGGCGCGGGCCCGTTCCAGATCCTGCCACGTGTCGATGTCGAGCGAACCCCCGTCGACGTCGTCGACCACGGTGATCGCGAGGTCGTCGAGCAGCGCGCGAACGGGCGCGTCGCGTCCGCCGTCCGGCACGCGGGATGCCGCATCCTCGAGCGCGGCGGTGCGGTACAGGCCCGTGAGCCATTGGGGTCGGCCGGTCGGACCGCCCAGGCACACCCCGTCGCCGTCGGCGGGCAGCAGGGGGAGCGTCGCCGTGAGCGCGGCGACGGCTCGGTCGGCGCGGGGCAGATCGCACGCGAGCAGTAGCGTCCACGTCGGCCGGGCGCCGGCGTCGGCCCAGCCGGACAGCGCGGCGACGGTCGCCGCGGCGGGCCCTCCGAAGGGCGGATGCTCGCGCACCCAATCCACCGGCAGGGCCGGGTCGAGCACGGGTGCGACGACCGTGATCGGGCGGGCGCCGGCATCCGTCGCCGCGCGCACCGCGCGCTCGAGCAGAGTCGTGCCGCCGATCTGGAAGAGCGGCTTCACCTCGCCGTCGACACGCGTGCCGCGGCCGCCGGCGAGCAGGATCGCGCCGAGCCCGCTCATGTCAGCAGCATGACCTCGACCGGGTCGCCCGTCGAGACCGCGTCCACGTCGGCGGCGACGACCGCATACGCCTCCGCGAGTCCGAGGCCGCCCGCGAGGTGCGAGCCCGATCCGCCGCGGGTCGCGGGCCGCACCGTCCAGGCGGCGGGATCGGTGCGGTCGATCGCGGCCGGGAGGTACTGGCGGCGCGCCGGGGGAGTGCGCCATGAGGTCGCGGCGGGCAGGCTGATCCGCGGCCGGTGCAGCTGCGCGCGACCCGCCATCGCGAGCAGCGCCGGCCGCACGAAGACCTCGAACGACACCGCGGCGCTCACGGGATTGCCGGGAAGGCCGAAGAGCAGCATCCCACCCGGCGTCGCCCCGAACCCCTGAGGCTTTCCGGGCTGCATCGCGACCGACGTGAACTCCATGTCGCCGCCGAGGCTGCGCTTGACAGGCTCGTACGCGCCGGCGCTGACACCGCCCGAGAAGACGAGCGCGTCCGCACCGAGCGCCTCGGCGTCGGCGACCGCCCGCAGCACGCCGTCGCCGTCGTCGGGCACGCTCATCCGCAGCACGACCTCGGCTCCTGCGGTGGCGGCGAGCCCGGCGAGCAGCTCGCTGTTCGACTCGGGGATCTGCCCGCGCCGCAGCGGGGCACCGGGGGTGACGAGTTCCGAACCGGTCGAGACCACGGCGACGCGCGGCATCCGCGAGACGGTGGCGTCGGCGATGCCCGCCGCGGCCGCCGCGGCGAGCTGGAGCGGGCCCAGCTCGATGCCGGTGTCGAGCACGAGGTCGCCCACGACGAGGTCCTCTCCGCGTCGTCGGATGTGGACGCCCGCCGCGCGCGGCGGCTGCACGACCCGGATGCGGCCGAGCGAGTCGGCGAGGCCGCCGGCGGTGCCCTCGAACGGCACGATCGCGTCGGCCGCGCCGGGTACGGGCGCGCCGGTCATGATGCGCGCCGCTTCACCCGGGCCGAGCGCGGGATCGTCGTCGGTGCCGGCGGGCAGGTCGGCGACGACGGTCAGCTCGACCGGCGCGTCCGCGGTCGCGACGGCGACATCGCCGAAGCGCACCGCGAAGCCGTCCATGGCCGAATTGTCGAACACCGGGATGTCGACGGCCGCCCTCAGCGGCTCGCGCAGCGTGCGGCCGAGGGCCGCGCTCACCGGCACGGTCGTCGCCTCGACCGTGCGCACGCGCGACAGCACCAGGGCCTGCTGGTCTTCGACTTCGCGCATCGCGGCGCTCACACCGGCAGCGCGGCGTCGGCGCGCACGCGGTCGGCGCGGGAGTAGAGGTTCAGTGATGTGCCGCGCACGAAGCCCGCGAGTGTGAGACCGGAAGCCTCGGCGAGGTCGACCGCGAGCGACGACGGGGCCGATACGGCGGACAGGATCGGGATGCCGGCCATCACCGCCTTCTGCACGAGTTCGAAGCTCGCGCGGCCCGAGACCTGCAGCACGGTGCCGCGCAGCGGCAGCCGGTCGGCGAGCACCGCCCAGCCGACGACCTTGTCGACCGCGTTGTGGCGGCCCACGTCTTCGCGCAGCACGAGCAGCTCACCCGTCTCGGCGTCGAAGAGCGCGGCGGCGTGCAGGCCGCCGGTCTTCTCGAAGACGTCCTGGTGCTCGCGCAGCCGATCGGGGAAGGTCACGAGGGCTGCGGCATCCACCGACGCGTCGTCGTCGGCGACGACGTGCGACGACGTCTTCTCGACCGCCTCGATCGAGGCCGTGCCGCACAGCCCGCACGAGCTGGTCGTGTAAAACCGGCGCGCCAGGTCGGGATCGGGCAGGGCCACGCCGGGCGACAGCGACACGTCGAGCACGTTGTAGGTGTTGCCGTCGGTGCCGCCGGTGCCGGGTCCGCCGCAATGGATCGCGGTCTGGAACTGCCTGCCGTGAGAGATGACGCCCTCGGAGACGAGGAAGCCCGCGGCCAGCTCGACGTCGTGACCGGGCGTGCGCATGGTGATGGCCAGCGGCTCGCCCGCCACGCGGATCTCGAGGGGCTCCTCGACGGCGAGGGTGTCAGGCCGGCGCCGCGGTTCGGCGCCGACCGTGATCTTCACGACGGGCTTGCGTGAGGTGAGTCGACCCATGCCTCCGAGGGTAGCCCTCGTGCGCGGCGGAGGCGCGGGGATGCCACGGCCGTAGACTCGCCGGATGCCGCACCTGCGCCCCTACCGCGCGGCCGACCGCGATCGCGTGGCCGAGATCTGCGTGCGCACCGCTCTCTCGGGCGAGGACGCGACCGGAGTGCTCAGCGACGACGCGATCTGGCCGACGGTCTTCGTGCTGCCGTACGTCGACCGGCATCCGGAGTTCGCGTTCGTCGTCGACGACGAGCGGCACGGGGTCGTCGGCTACATCGTCGGCGCGCCTGACACCCGCGGGTTCGAGGAGTGGTTCCGCGCCGAGTGGTGGCCCGAGCACGGCGCCGCGTGGCCGAAGCCGGCGGTCGAGAGCACGCGCGAAGACGGCGTGCTGATCTACGCGTACGGGCGTGGTCCGGGCGTCGAACCGTACGGCGACTCGTACCCGGCGCACCTGCACATCGACCTGCTTACGGAAGCGCAGGGGCAGGGCTGGGGGCGCCGGCTGATCGATGCCCTCGCCGACGCGCTGCGGGATGCCGGCGTGCCGGGACTGCACCTGGTCGCCGCGGCCGACAACGCGGGTGCGCTCGCCTTCTACCGCCGCCTCGGCCTGGTCGAACTCGACTCGCACCCCGGCGTGCAGGCGTTCGGCCTAGCACTGGATCCGCCCACGTCAACCCCCGACTGAGCGCATGCGGGTCGTCGTAGCCTGCCGCCATGGACGACCTCACCGCCCCGACCGGCCGCGAGCCGGAACTGCGCGCCGAGCCGCGTGCCGACGGATCGGCACCCCGCGCCCTCGTGCTCGGGGCCACCGGCTACATCGGCGGCCGCCTCGTGCCGCGGCTCGTCGCGGCCGGCTACCGCGTGCGCGTGCTGGCGAGGGATGCCGCCCGTGTCGGCGCGTTCCCGTGGGGCGCCTCGGTCGAGATCGTCGAAGGCGACGCCACGGACGCGTCGACGATGACAGACGCCGTCGATGACGTCGACGTGCTGTACTACCTCGTCCACTCGATGAGCGCGGGCTCGAGCTTCGAAGACACCGACCGCCGCGCCGCCCGCACGGTCGCGGATGCGGCATCAGCGGCATCCGTCGGTCGCATCGTCTACCTCGGCGGCCTGCACCCCGACGACAAGGAACTGTCGCCGCACCTGCGCTCGCGCGTCGAGGTGGGCGAGGCCTTCCTCCGCAGCGGCGTGCCGACCCTCGTCCTGCAGGCGGGCGTCGTGATCGGCGCGGGCTCGGCGTCGTTCGAGATGGTGCGGCACCTCACCGAGGTGCTGCCGTACATGCCGGCGCCGAAGTGGGTGCGCAACCGCATCCAGCCGATCGCCGTGCGCGATGTGCTGCACTATCTGCTCGGCGCCGCGCGCGTGCCGGCCGAGGTGAACCGCGCGGTCGACATCGGCGGACCCGACGTGCTGCGGTACGGCCAGATGATGAACGGCTACGCCCTCGAGGCCGGCCTGCACCAGCGTGCGATCGCCGCTCTGCCGGTGCTGACGCCGCGCCTCGCGTCCCACTGGGTGAACCTCGTCACGCCGATTCCGCGCGCGATCGCGCGACCGCTCGTCGAGTCGCTGCAGAACGAGTGCGTGATGAAGGACCACGACGTCGACGCGCTGATCCCGCGCCCGGATGACGGGCTCATGCCCTATCGCGAAGCCGTGCGGCTCGCCCTGAGCCGGCTCGAGGAGGACACCGTCGAAACGAGCTGGCTCGATGCCGAGGTGCTCGGCGTGCCGAGCGACCCGCTGCCGAGCGATCCCGATTGGACCGGCCGCACGGTGTTCACCGACGCCCGCAGCGTCGAGACGACCGCCCCGCCTGAGCGGCTGTGGGCGGTCATCGAGGGGATCGGCGGCGAGAACGGCTGGTACTCCTCGCCGGTGCTGTGGGCGATCCGAGGGTGGATGGACCGGCTCGTCGGCGGGGTCGGTCTCGCGCGCGGCCGCCGCAGCCGCGGCCGGCTCACGGTCGGCGACGCATTGGACTTCTGGCGCGTCGAGGCCCTCGAGGAGGGCACGCTGCTGCGGCTGCGTGCCGAGATGAAGGTGCCCGGTCTCGCGTGGCTCGAGCTGCGGGCGACTGCCGACGGCGAGGGGTCCCGCTACGACCAGCGCGCGGTGTTCTTCCCCAAGGGACTCGCGGGCCGCCTGTACTGGCTGGCGGTGCTGCCCTTCCACGGCTTCATCTTCGCGGGCATGGCGGCGCGCATCGCCGCCGCGGCCGAGCAGGTCGACGAGGCCGCGGACGCGGAGGCGGCCGTCGCCGAAGCCGCGTAGGCGGCGCCGACGATCCCCGTGGCTGCAGTCAGACGATGCGGCCGTCGTCGAGCCGCACGGTGCGGTCGACCAGCCCGGGCGGCACGGTCACGTGCGAGATCAGCACGACCGCCCGCTCGTCGTCGACCGCCGTCAGCAGGTCGGTCAACAGCGCATCGGATGCCTCGGGGTCGACGCCCGCCGTCGGCTCGTCGAGCACGAGGACGGGGAAGTCGCGCAGCAGCGCGCGGGCGAGCGCGATCCGCTGCGCCTGCCCGCCCGAGACGAGGGCGCCGCGCTCGCCGACGCGCGCATCCAGCCCGCCCCGCTCGCGCAGCCACTCGCCGAGTCCCACGCGTTCGAGGACGGCCTCGAGGTCGGCATCCGTCGCGGTGTCGCGCGCGAAGAGCAGATTCTGGCGGATGTCCTCGTCGAAGAGCATCGGATGCTGCTCGCACAGCCCGATCGTGCGCCGCAGGTCGTCGCCGGCGAGATCGGCGGCCGGTCGACCCCCGACCGTGAACGTGCCGCTGCTGTCGAGGAAACGGACGAGCACGTGCGCGAGCGTCGTCTTGCCGGCGCCCGACGAACCGACGACGAGGACGCGCTCGCCGGGCCGGATGTCGAGGTCGACGTCGTGCAGCGCGGCACCGCGCTCGCCGGGCCAGTGGGCGCCGAGGTCCCGTAGCCGCACGCCATCGCCGAGTGGGGGAGCGTCGCCGGTCGGACGTACCGTCTCGTCAACGAGTCCGTCGGGCAGTTCGGCGGGAAGAGCGCCCGCGATCCGCTCGGCCGACGTCCGCACCTGCCGCCATGCCGATGCCGCCATGGGCACCGCGGCGAACACCTCGAACACCGCCATCGGCACCAGCACCGCGACCGCGAAGGCCGGTGCGGCGAGGGTGCCCGCCGCGACACTCGGGCCGGCGACCGCGACCGCGGCGATCGATGCGGCTCCCGCCGCGAGCGAGACCAGGGCGGCTGTTCCCGCCTGGGCGGCCGACCGCCGGACCACGGCGCGGCGCAGCGCGCGGTCGGCGTCGCGGATGCGCGCGCGGCTGGCATCCGCCGCGCCGTAGGCCAGCAGCACGTCGAGACTGCCGAGGTGATCGAGGAGGGCGTTCGCCAGTTGCGCCCGCAGCGGAGCGATCGCCCGCTCGGCCCGTGCGCCCGCGGCCCACCCCCACAGGAGTGACACCGCCGCGGCGACGATGAGACACGCGAGCAGCGTGAGGGCGGCGGGCCACGCCACGAACGCGACGAGCACGACGGCTCCGATGGCGACCAGCGCGCTCGCCGCGAGTGGTTGCACAACGCGCAGCGGCAGGTTCTGCAGGTCGTCGACGTCGTCGACGAGCGCGCCGAGCACCGAGCCGCGTCCCGTGCGGGTCAGACCGTCGGGCGCCAGCGGTACCAGCCGCGACACGAGGCTCGAGCGGGCATCGGCGAGCCGTCGCAGTGCCGCGTCGTGGCCGAGCAGCCGCTCGAGGTAGCGGAACACGGCGCGCGTCAGGGCGAACAGCCGCACGCCCACGACGGCGGCGGTGAGGTACAGCACCGGCGGCTGCTCGCTCGCGCGCACGATCAGCCACGCGCTCACCGCGAGCAGGGCGACCGCGGATGCCTCGGATGCGAAGCCCGACAGCGCACTCGGCAGGAATCGCCGCAGCGGCGGCATCGCGTCGCGCAGCACGGCGGCCGGGGTCGTCGCCGCGGTCATGCGGGCACCTCGTTCGTCGCCAGCCGCACGACCGCATCGGCGATCTCGCGCGCCGATGTTCGGTGCGAGATCAGCAGTACGGTCGCACCGTCGTCGGCGAGTGCGCGCACCGAGCGCCACAGTCGGGCCTCGGTCTCGGCGTCGAGTGCCGAGCTCGGCTCGTCGAGCGCGAGCACGTTCGCGTGCCCGCCCAGGTGCCGTGCGAACGCGCGCGCGACGGCGACGCGCTGGGCCTGACCGCCCGATAGCCCGGCTCCCTGCACACCGAGCGCGCGGGACGGCTCCAGTTCGTCGGCGCACGCCAGGGCGAGCGCGCGGCGGACCCGCGCGTCGTCCGGCGCGGGATCACCGAGGCTCACGTTCGCGGCGATCGTTCCCGTCACCAGCCCGGGCTGCTGGCCGGCCCACGCCAGCCACGAGTCGGGCGAGAGCCCGCGCACGTCGGCGTCGCCGAGCGTCGCCGTGCCTTCGAAGTCGGCCGCGCCGCGCAGAGCGGCGAGCACGCTCGACTTGCCGGAGCCGCTCGGACCCTCGATCAGCGTCACCGTGCCGGGTGCCGCGACAAGGTCGACCGGGGCGAGCATCCGATCGCCGCGGCGGACCCGCACGCCGGTGAGGACGAGCGCTTCGTCTCGCGGTGCTCGCTCAGCGACCTGGGGGTCTTGCGGCGCTCGCTCAGCGACCTCTACCGGCCCCTGAGCGAGGGAGCCGCGCGACCGAGACGAAGGGGCGGCATCCAGCACCTGGAACACGTCGTCGGTCGCCGCGACGCCTTCGGCGGCCGCGTGGAACTGCACCCCGACCTGCCGCAGCGGCAGGTACGCCTCGGGTGCCAGCAGCAGCACGAACAGGCCGACCGCGAGCACCAGCGACCCGTCGATCAGCCGGAAGCCGATCGACACGGCGACGATCGCGACCGAGATGCTCGCGAGGAACTCGAGCGCGAAGCCCGACAGGAACGAGACCCGCAGCACCTTCATCGTCTCGCGGCGGTACCGATCGGTGACGGTGCGGATCGAGGCGACGGCGCGATGCTGGCGCCCGAAGACCTTGAGGGTCGACAGGCCCTGCACGGTGTCGGCGAAGCGTGCGGCCAGCTCGTGCAGCGTGCGCCACTGCCGCTGCTGCACCGCGCGGGTCACCCAGCCGATCAGCACCATGAAGATCGGGATCAGCGGCAGCGTGAGCAGCACCGTGAGACCCGAGATCCAGTCCTGCCACCACATCACGATCAGCAGCAGCGGTGTCGCGATCGCCGTTTGGGCGAGCTGGGGCAGATATCGGCCGAAGTACGCCTCGAGGGCGTCGAGACCGCGCCCGGCGGTGACGGCGAGTGCGGCGGTGCTGCGTCCCGACAGCCACGCGGGGCCCAGCGCGTCGACCGCGTCGATCAGGGCGTCGCGCAGCTGCGACTGCACCCGCGCGGCCGCGCGCGCGGCGACGGCCTCGCGCAGCCAGACGAGCAGCGCCCGCGCGACGATGACGACGCCGAGCCAGGCCAGCGTCACCGCGAGGTCGCCCGATCCGTCGATCGCGCCGACGATCGCCTGCGTCAGCAGCCACGCGAAGGCGACGATGACCGCGGTCTGGGCGAGGGCGATCGCGGCGATCGCGACGAAGAAGCCCCGTGATGCGCGGGCGTGCCGCAGCAGGCGCGGGTCGACAGGCGGCGTCCGCGATCGCGAAGCATCCGTCTGACTCACCCTTCGATCCTGCCTCACGTCCGCAAGCCGACGCACTTCGACCGAACCGACGCGCGACGCGACGTGGTTCCGTCGATTCGTGCCGGTTCGCGGGGAAGGATGCTGCAGACGGTCAGTGCGCTGCGGCAGCGGCCTTCTCGATGCGCGTGCGGGTGACGCGCTTGCGGAAGACCCAGTAGGTCCATCCCTGGTAGGCGAGCACGAGGGGCAGGAAGACGAGCGCGGCCCACGACATGATCTGCAGCGTGAGGTCGGTCGACGACGCGTTCTCGATCGTCAGGCTGTAGGCCGGGTCGGTCGTCGACGGCATCACATTCGGGAACAGAGCGGTCCACAGCGTCAGCACCGCCGCCATCACGGTGGCGGCGCCGAATCCGAAGGCCCACCCCTCGCGGTCGCGCAGGTTGAAGATCCACGACAGCACGAGGAAGACCGCGGCGAGCGCGGCCAGGGCGATCGTCCACACGAGCAGCGGTGCGCCGTGCCCCGCGGCGATGAAGATCGTCCAGATGAGGAATGCGGCCGCGACCACGATCGTGAGCAGACCCGAGCGGCGGGCGAGGCGCCGGGCGTCCTCGTGCACCTGCCCGTCGGTCTTGAGCGCGACGAAGTACACGCCGTGCGTGAAGAACAGCAGCAGCGTCGTGAGGCCGCCCAGCAGACCGTACGGGTTCAGCAGCGTGAGCAGCGAGCCGGTGAACTCGTGGTCGGCGTTGATCGGCACACCCTGCACGATGTTGGCGACCGCGACGCCCCACAGCAGGGCCGGCACAGCGGAGCCGATCACGATCATCCAGTCGAAGCGGCTCTTCCACTTCAGATCGTCCTTCTGATGGCGGTACTCGAACGAGACGCCGCGCGCGATGAGGGCAAGCAGGATCAGCAGCAGCGCCAGGTAGAACCCGCTGAACAGCGTGGCGTACCACTCCGGGAAGGCGGCGAACAGGCACGCTCCTGCGACGATGACCCACGTCTCGTTGAGGTCCCACACGGGGCCGATCGTGTTGATGATCTGGCGGCGGCCGACGTCGTCCTTGCCGAGGAACGGCAGCGACATGCCGACCCCGAAGTCGAAGCCGTCGAGCACGAAGTAGCCGACGAACAGGAATCCGACGATCCAGAACCAGAGGTAGGCGAGATCCATGGTGCGCTCCTAGTAGACCGTCGTCGGGGTGTCTTCGATGGAGGTCGGCTCTGAGCCGGGACTGCCCGGTTCGGGTACCGGATCGGGTCCCTTCTGCGCGGTCCGGATGATGAGACCCACTTCGACGACGGCGAGGATCGCGTAGATCGCGGTGAACGCGATGAGCGAGACCAGCACGTTCCAGCCCGGCACGAGCGGCGAGACCCCGTCCTCGGTGAGCATGAGGCCGAAGACGATCCACGGCTGCCGGCCCATCTCGGTGAACGTCCATCCGATGAGGATCGCCAGCAGCGACAGCGGGTACGACCAGATGGCGATGCGCCATGCCCACTGCGGCACCGCGCGCTTGGCCTTCTTGCGGGTGAGCCACAGGCCGACGAGGGCGACCAGCGCGGCCAGTGCGCCGAGACCGATCATCCAGCGGAACGTCCAGTAGGTGATCCAGATGATCGGGGTGAAGCTGCCGTCGACCTGCGCGGCGAGGTCGGGCCATTGCTCGGCGTACTGGGCGTTGAGGTTGTTGATGCCCTCGACGCAGCCGTCGAGCGAATGCGTCGACAGCAACGCCAGCAGATAGGGCACACGCAGCGACCACACCTCTTCCGAGCCGTCCGGGGTTCCGATCGAGAAGATCGAGAACGAGGCATCCGCTCCGCATGCGGTCTCATAGAGCGCTTCGGCAGCCGCCATCTTCATCGGCTGTGTCTCGACCATCACGAGACTCAGCTGGTCGCCCGACAGGAAGGTGCCGGCGAACCCGATGAGCATGAGCCACAGTCCGTAGCGCAGCGAGGAGCGCATCATGTCGAGGTTCTGTCCGCGCGCCAGGTGCCATGCCGCGACCGAGATGATGACCCCGGCCGAGAACATGAGGCTCGCGAACATCGTGTGGGGGAAGGCCGCCAGCGCGACGGGATTGAACAGGACCTCGAAGAAGTTCGCCATCTCGGCGCGACCGCCTTCTTCGGTGATCTGATAGCCCACCGGGTTCTGCATGAACGCGTTCGCGGCGAGGATGAAGTACGCCGACAGCCACGCGCCGATCGACGCGATCCAGATGGTCGCGAGGTGCACACCGCGGGGCAGTTTGTCCCACCCGAAGATCCACAGGCCGATGAAGGTGGCCTCGAAGAAGAAGGCCATCAGGCCCTCGAATGCGAGCGGAGCGCCGAACACGTCGCCGACGAAGCGCGAGTATGCCGACCAGTTCATGCCGAACTGGAACTCCTGCACGATGCCGGTCACAACGCCCATGGCGAAGTTGATCAGGAAGATCTTGCCGAAGAAGCGCGTCAGGTGAAGCCACTTCAGGTTGCCCGTGCGCACCCAGGCCGTCTGGAAGATCGCCACGGTGATCGACATGCCGAGCGTGAGCGGCACGAACAGGAAGTGGTACAGCGTGGTGAGGCCGAACTGCCAGCGAGCGAGCAGAAGCGGGTCGAGCAGGTCCATGAGACGCCCCTTGAGTAACGCAGACGGATGCTGGTCCTCACGCTACACACGTCCAGTCGGCTCTCAGGGTGGCCGGCGCCTATGTCTCCCACTCAGTGGGAATCAGAAGACGAACATCTGACCCAGGATCAGGATGGCGATGATGAAGAGGACGATGATCGCGCCGATGATCGTGAGCGTGCGCGTCGAGAGCTTCGCGACGCCGAAGCCGACGAGGAACGGCAGGGCGACGAGCAGGATCGTCACGATCCACCAGAAGGCGATGTAGCCGCCCTGGGTCGCTTCGCTGAGGCGGCCGCCGAACAGCTGCTGGGTGCGCGGGTGCGTCGCGAAGGCGAAAGCCGACGACAGCGGAACGGCGATGAGCGCGGCGACGATGAGGCCGGCGAGCGCGCCCCACAGGCCGGACTTCTCGCCCAGGGCGCCGTCGGACTCTTCTTCTCGCGCGGGCGCGTTCTTGTGTGAAGCCATGGCGAGAACTCTATCCGTGCCGGGGAATCGGCGTTCACACGCACTGCGGGCGGGACGATCGCTCGCCCCGCCCGCAGTGTGCTGGGTCGGTTACTCCATCTCGTCGTGGTCGTGGTCGTGCTCGTACCCGCCACCGGAGTTGCTGCCGACGGCGCCGGCGGGCTCGGGCCACGTCCAGGTGCCCGGGACCTTCTTGCCCTTCACGCCGTTGACGCTCTCGGTCGAGTACGCGTACGTCAGCACCGCTGCGGCGACGGCGTCGGAGTAACGGCGACGCGGCGGGAAAGCCCTGCGCGTTGTGACATCGCTTCTCCTTGTCGTGGGCGCCGCTGTTCGGCGCCCGTGTTGTTGCCCGAACCTACGCGGGGATGCGCCCTCGGCGGAACCCCCTTCATCGACTTCTCATCTCCTGTCGCCGGCGATGTTGTGTCCCTAGACTCGGGCGAGAGCGGAAGGGGTCGACGATGCAGCTGGGAATGGTGGGACTGGGCCGGATGGGGGCGAACATCGTGCGCCGCCTGATGAAGGACGGGCACGAGTGCGTCGTCTACGACGTCAACCCGGATGCCGTGTCGACCCTCGCCGACGAGGGTGCGGTCGGTTCGACCGACTTCGCCGACATGGCGTCGAAGCTCGAGGCGCCGCGGGCCGTGTGGCTGATGATCCCCGCGGGGCTCACCGGTGCGGTGGTCGACCAGGTCGCCGCGGCGCTCGAGCCGGGCGACATCATCATCGACGGCGGCAACTCGAACTACAAGGACGATGTGCGGCGGGCGGCGAAGCTCAAGGACAAGGGCATCCACTACGTCGACGCGGGCACGAGCGGTGGGGTGTTCGGTCTCGAACGCGGCTACTGCCTCATGGTCGGAGGACCCGACGAGGCGTTCGCCCGCATCGAGCCGGTGCTGAAGACGATCGCCCCCGGGGCGGGCGACATCGACCGCACACCGGGCCGGTCGGGCGACTACGCCCCTGAGGAGCTCGGCTACCTGCACTGCGGACCCAGTGGCTCGGGGCACTTCGTGAAGATGGTGCACAACGGCATCGAGTACGGCATCATGGCGGCGCTCGCGGAGGGCCTCAACATCCTCGACAACGCGGATGCCGGGGTGCGCGAAGCCGAGCACTCCGCCGAGATCGCCCCGCTCGAGGAGCCGGAGTTCTATCAGTTCGACATCGACACCCCCAAGGTCGCCGAGCTGTGGCGTCGCGGGTCGGTGATCTCGTCGTGGCTGCTCGACCTGACGGCCGCCGCGCTCGAGGAGAACCACACCCTCGACGGGCTGGCCGGCCGCGTCTCGGACTCGGGTGAGGGCCGCTGGACCGTCAAGGCCGCTGTCGATGTCGGCGTGCCGGCACCCGTGCTCGCCTCGGCGCTGTTCGAGCGCTTCGCGTCACGCGGCGAGGACCACTACGCCAACCAGCTGCTGTCGGCGATGCGTCTGCAGTTCGGCGGACACAAGGAGCTCCCCGCCGGCGATGTGCTCGAGGCGGGTTCGCGCAAGGCCGACTCGGAGTGAGCGGGGCCGGTTACCGGTCGGCCCACAGGTAGGTGTACTTCACGAAGACCTCGGCGGCGATCCCCGCCTCGTCGAGCACGCCCTGCACCGCCGTCAGCATGTAGCGCGAATCCCACCCCATGTAGAGGAACGTCGAGTCGTCGAGGGCGTCCCACTGCCCGTTCCACGACATCGCCGGATAGACCGGCCCGCCGCGCCGCGCGCTGTAGGCGACCACCGCGTCGCGCGAGTCGGCCCACAGCCGCTTGAAGACGCGGTTGAACAGGTACTTGACGTCGTAGACCTCCCAGTGCTCACCGCGGTACTCGACGTACTCCCACTCGCGCTCCCAGCCGCGCGGCCAGCCGCGGCGCTTGGTGGCGTCGAGGATCGGCGTGAGGCTGTCGTCGTCGATGCTCGCCACCAGGGGGCGCTTCCACACCTCGACGAACGCGTCGCTCAGCCGGACCGTGCGCGCCGCGATCGCCGCGGTGCCCCACGCGGGCGTCTCGGCGAGCGCGCGGGTCTGGGGGATGGTGCTCCGGGCATACAGCGGCAGCTTGTCGGGGTACGAGGCATCCATCGCCTGCATCGCGAGATCGTCCTCGAGCAGCGCGAGGTTGCCGATCGTCTTGGCGAGGGCGCGGTGGCTGTTCTGCTCGTCGTCGGTGTAGTCGATCCACGCGCGCTCGCCGTCGCCGCTCCAGTCGTCGCCGGGCGCGAGCGGCACGATGTGGTCGACGCCGAGGTCGTGCGTCTCGACATCGCCGGCGAGGCGTGCGAGCACGTACGCCGGATGCGGCAGATCGGCGAACTTCAGAGCCGCGCGGATCCGCTGGTCCGACGGCATGATGCGCGCGATGGCACGCACGAGCGCGTCGCCGCCCTCGTCGCGGGCGCGGCACAGCCGTGCGACGAGACGGTCGACGCTCACCCCGACGACACTGCGGCGCAGCAGCAGCGACTGCACCTGCTCGATCGTCTCGATGAGCGCGTCGCGATCGATCACCCCACTGCGGTGATCGCGGTACGCGCGCATGATGAGCGGGTACATGCCCCGCCCGAAGACGCCGAGATAAGCCAGCTGTCGCGAGAGCGCGGCATCCGGCTCGTGCGCGGGTTCGAGCAGCGCTCGGTAGATGTCGGAGTACTCGCGCCACACCGCGGCGTGCCTCCGCAGACTGTCGGCGTCGAGCCGCGGGAACGACTGGCGGAAGGCGTCGTACACCCCGCGGCCGCCCGTCACCGCCACCTCACGCCCGGTGGTCATGACGAGGTAGTCGCGCCAGAACCGGCCGATCGCCTCGCCGGTGTTGCGCTCGATCGGCAGCCAGTACTCGTCTTCGATCTCGGTCTGCTCGGCGTGCGTGAGACCCATCAGCACGTAGTTGTGGATGAGTTCGTGGTCGCGAAGCGGTTCGCCCGTCGAGTTGAGGCTCTCGAAGATCTGCTGCGCGTTTGCTCCCTGCTGCAGCGTGATCGCGACGTGCTCGAGCTTCTGCAGCCCGCGCCACACGTGGGGCG
Source organism: Actinomycetes bacterium (assembly GCA_030425055.1). Lineage (GTDB taxonomy): Bacteria > Actinomycetota > Actinomycetes > Actinomycetales > Microbacteriaceae > Microbacterium. The sequence goes on from JAUHVN010000007.1 coordinate 19,655, forward strand.
CCTCGTCGAGGCTGACCTGGCTGCGGAAGAACGCGTAGTTGTCGTCGAAGCGCGAGTCGCGCGCGGCATCCGGTGCGTGCCGGTCGCGCACGACCGCGTCGAACACGCCCGCCCACGCGCGGTGGGGGCGCAGCTTGGTGCGCTCGCCGTCGGCGCGCACCAGCACGCGCTCGAGGTCGGCCGCCATGCCGGGGTGCTCGTCGCGCACCGTGTGGTGCAGGGCGGCGATGAGCAGCATGAGGGTCGTGATGCGCTGCTGGCCGTCGATGAGCACGAGTTCCGAGTCGCCCTCGGCGACGCTGCCGGCCGAGAGGATCGATCCGATGAAGTGCATCTGGTGGTCGTCGAGATCGGCGACGGCGCGGATGTCGGCGAGCAGCTGCTCGCACGCGCCGATGTCCCACCGGTACTGCCGCTGATATACCGGCACCACGATCGTCGCGTCGGTCGCCGAGAGCCACCGGACGGTGTTGACGGCGGTCGCGTCGATGTTGGTGGCGGTGACCATGTGCTCGCTTCGATGGGTGACGGATGCCACGGCCCGGCCACGCGGCGCGAGGGCCGCCGTCGAGTCTAACGACCGCCATCAGCGCTTCCCTCGCAGGACACCCTGCGGGGATAGGCTTGCTTCAGTCGGGCCTGTAAAAACGCGCTGGCCCCACGGAAGAAAGGTGATCCGCATGGGTTACATCAAGTCCGCCGCTCTGGAGGAGACCGGCTACGTCGTGCTCGACCCGTACGACCAGTCGAAGGACCCCCAGGAGTGGCTCGACATCGAGTACAACGACTGGAAGTCCTCGGGCGACACGCGCTTCGCGCCGCTGGCGAGCGCATTCGGCGAGATCGAGTGCAACGGGTTCTGGAACCACAAGCCGCCGCGCACCGACAAGGACGGCGTGTGGATCGACTCGCAGGTCGCCAAGGCGCCGAACCTCGTGCGCCGCGCGCAGGAGCCGGGCGCCAACGTCGGCCGCTGCCGCGTGATCGAGCTGCAGCCGACCCCCTACGGCGACTGCCTCTACAACCTGCACCAGGACGACAACAACCGTCTCAACCCCGACGGCACCGGCTGGGTCGTGCGCGGGTTCTTCAACCTCACCGATGACAAGGACAGCTTCTTCGTCCTGCGCGACAACCGCACCGACCCCGAGGGTGAGGTGCGCATCGCCCTGCCCGCCGGCGCGCAGCTGATCATCGACACCCAGCGTCTGTGGCACGCGGCCACGCACCTGGGCAGCGACCCCCGCTACTGCCTCATCACGTCGTGGACCTCGGGTCCCGAGCTCGACGCCTACATCGAGAAGTACAACGGCGTCCCGCACGCCGAGAGCGTGCACGTCGACCAGGACGTGCTCGACCACGGCTACGCCGAGCAGGCCCGCAAGGATGCCGCGCGCGCCGCCTACTACGCCGCCAAGGGCCAGCAGGCCAAGGTGGCGATGAGCGAGGCCTAGGAACTCCGCCGACCCCGAAGCAACCGTTCATCCGTCGCTTGTGCACGCCGGTGCGCCGATTACGCGTGCACAGGTGACGGATGAACGCCGTCGGGTGCGACCTCGTAGGGTGGAACGGTGATCGAGCGAATGCTGACCGACGACGCGACCCTGCGCGCTGCGCGCCACGGCGACGAGGAGGGCATCCTCGCGTGCATCCAGGCGCTGGCCGACTACGAGAAGGAGCCGGATGCCGTCGAGAACACCGTCCAGGCGCTGACCGCGAGCCTGTTCGGCGACGACCCGAAGGTGTTCGCGCACGTCGTGGAGCGCCGCGGCGAGATCGTCGGCATCGCGATCTGGTTCCTCACGTACTCGACGTGGACGGGCGGACACGGGATCTGGCTCGAGGATCTCTTCGTCTACGACTCCGAACGCGGACAGGGCTACGGCAAGGCGCTCATCGCCTCGCTCGCGGCGGTCTGCGTCGAGCGCGGCTATCGCCGCCTCGAGTGGACGGTGCTCGACTGGAACGCCCCGGCGCTCGCCTTCTACCGTTCGCTCGGCGCCGACCCGATGGACGAGTGGACGACCCAGCGTCTCACCGGCCACGAGCTGACGGCGCTCGCGGCAGGCTGAGCCGGCCGGCCGCCGCTACGGCTGCGCCGACGCCGTCCGTGCTTCGAAGCGCAGCACGATGAACTCGGCGGGCCGCGTCAGGGCGACGCCGACCTGGCAGATCAGCCGCCCGGCGTCGATGTCGGCCTGCGTCATCGTCGTGCGGTCGCACCGCACGAAGAACGCGTGCTCGGGCTTCTGACCCTGCAGCGCGCCCGCGCGGAACAACCCCCACAGGAAGTTCTCGACGCCCGCCCGTACCGCGCGCCACAGCGGCTCGTCGTTGGGCTCGAACGCGGCCCACTGCAGCCCGCGGTCGATGCTCTCCTCGAGGAACAGCACCGTGCGGCGCACCGGTACGTACTTCCACTCCGGGTCACCGGACAGCGTGCGTGAGCCCCACAGCACCGTGCCGGCGCGGGGGAGGGTGCGGATCACATCGACTCCGAGCGGGTTGAGCACGCCCTGGTCGGCCGCGGTCACGACGATCGACGGTCCCGATACGCCGACCAGCGTGGCGTGGGTGCCCGCCGGCGCCTTCCACACCCCGCGTGTGCGGTCGGTGCGGGCGAAGACCCCCGCGACTGCTCCGAGTGGCGAGACCTCCTCGACGGCTCCATCGGCGCCGGGCCTGCGCAGTCGCGGCCAGAACACGGCGGCGTCCGCGCCCACGGTTCCGAGAGCGGATGCCGCACCCGCCGCCATCGCGGTCGCCGCATCGGCGGCATCCGCCCAGGGCCCCTCGAGCAGCAGCATCGCCCGACGAGCCTCGAGCGCAGTCGCGGCCGCCGCGACGACGTGCGGCGGAGCGGCCGGATCCGACGGGATCGTCACCAGTGCGGCGTCCGGATGCATGTCCTCGATCCGACGGGCCACCGCTTTCGGCGTCAGCCGGCGCACGGGCGCCACCCACGCGCGCGTGCCACCGCCGAGGAAGAACAGCTCCACCGCGGTCGCCACCGCGGTGCCGGCCGGCCACCGGCGCTCGTACTCGGCACGGCTCGTCACGAGCGCGGCATCGACGTCGCCGCCGGTGACGCCCACGAACGCCGTGATGTCGGTCGGAACCCCCTCGATGCGACCGGGAATCCGCGGCACCTCGTCGATGTAGACCCCTGGTGTGCGGTACGTCGGCATTGCCCCACCCCCGGCATCCGAGCCTTGCGAACGGTGGGCCGCGCTGTCAACGGATGCCTGTGAACCCGGTGTGAGCCCTCGCGGCGGCGGCCGCATGAGCGTACCCTCAGCGATATATCGTTCGCTATCGTCCGAGTGTCGGGCGCATATCGTCGAGTGAGGAGCAAGACCATGAACGCATCGTTCGGTTCCGACCCGTTCGGCTCGCGCGGTTCAGGCTCGGGAGGATCCGGCTTCGGCGGCGCCGGCGGATCCACGGGTCAGAGCGGCTGGCCGATCTCAGGGCTGTGGGAGGCGCTCGACCAGCTGCGCGACGGATTCGAGCAGCGGTTCTCGGGCGGCAGCCGTATGGGCCGCGGCGACGTGCGCACGGCCGTGCTCGCGCTGCTGCGCGAAGAGCCCATGCACGGCTACCAGATCATCCACGAGATCGAAGAGCGCAGCGGCGGCATGTGGAAGCCGAGCCCGGGCTCGGTGTATCCCACGCTGCAGATGCTCGCCGATGAGGGACTCATCTCGGTCGAGGAGTCGGGCGGCAAGAAGGTGTACTCGCTCACCGAGACCGGTCGTGCCGAAGCGGATGCCGCGGCCGACCAGTCGGCTCCGTGGGAGACGCCGGGCATGAAGGACGCCGCGCGTGCCGGCGCGCTGCCGAAGGCGGGCGTGAAGCTCGCCCAGGCGGCGGCGCAGGTCGGACGCACCGGAACCAAGGAGCAGATCGACGAGGCCGTCGCCGTGCTCGACGAGGCACGGCGCAAGCTCTACGCGATCCTCGCGCGCGAATGACCCGCGGCGGGCCGTGCGTCGGCATCATGGAGGGATGATGGCCGACGCCGTCGGCGGGCGCGCCCGCTACCGCCGCATCCTGCGCTTCGCCGCGCGCTACATGGCGCAGGCCTGGTGGTACGAGCTGTTCCTGCCCCGTATCGGTCTCGCCCGGCTCGGCGCTCGTGGCCGGGATCGCCGCCTGCAGCGCATCGCGCGCAACTTCCACGGGTTGGCGGTTCAGCTCGGCGGACTCATGATCAAGGTCGGACAGTTCCTGTCTTCGCGGCTCGACGTGCTGCCGCCCGAGATCACGAAGGAGCTCGAGGGGCTGCAGGACGAGGTGCCGCCCGTCGCCTTCGAGCGGATCCGCGCGCTCGCCGAGGCCGAGCTGGGCGTGCCGCTCGACCGCGCGTACGCGAGCTTCGATCCGGTGCCGGTGGCCGCGGCGTCGCTGGGCCAGGCGCATCGCGCGCGGCTGTCGGCCGAGGACGCGGCGATGACCGGCTTCACCGAGGTCGTCGTCAAGGTGCAGCGGCCCGGCATCGACGACATCGTCGCGATCGACCTCGCGGCGCTGCGCAAGGTGGCGGGGTGGCTCGACCGCGTGCGGATCGTCTCGGATCACGTCGATCTGCCACGGCTCATCGAAGAGTTCGCCGTGACGAGCTTCGAGGAGATCGACTACCTGCACGAGGCCGGCAACGCCGAGCGGTTCGACGCCGACTTCGCCGACGACCCCCGTGTCGACGCGCCCGACATCGCGTGGGAGCGCACGACCCGCCGCGTGCTGACGCTGCAGGACGTCACCGCGATCAAGATCAACGACGTCGACGGGCTGCGCGCGGCCGGAATCGATCCGTCGGAGGTGGCGACGGAATTCGCCGCCGTCATGCTCGACCAGCTGTTCGGCAACGGCTACTTCCACGCCGACCCGCATCCCGGCAACATCTTCGTCACCCCGGCCGCGGCGGGTTCGACCGCGCCCGGGGTGCGACCGTGGACGCTCACGTTCGTCGACTTCGGCATGATGGGCGAGGTTCCGTCGCGTCTGCGGCAGGGCCTGCAGAAGGTGCTCATCGCCGTCGCCGCCCGCAACGGCAGGCAGCTCGTCGATGCGTTCCAGGACGTCGGCGTGCTGCTGCCCTCGGCCGACACGAGCGAGCTCGAGCGGGTTCTGACGGCCCTGTTCGCGCGGTTCGGCGGCATGGGCTTCGCCGAGCTGCGCGACGTCGATCCGCGCGAGTTCCAGGACTTCGCCGTCGAGTTCGGCGAGACCATGCGGTCGATGCCGTTCCAGCTGCCCGAGAACTTCCTGCTCGTCATCCGGGCGATCTCGCTCACGTCGGGCATGTGCAGCGCGCTCGACCCGAGCTTCAACATCTGGGACGCCGTCGAGCCGTACGCCCAGCGGCTGCTGCGTGACGAGAGCGGCGGGGTCGTGCGGTCGTTCGCCCGCGAAGCCGTCTCGGTCGCGGGACTCGTCGCGCGTATGCCGCGTCGACTCGACGATGTGCTCACGCGCCTCGAAGACGGCCGGCTCTCGGTCGAGTCCCCGAAGCTCGACCAGCGGATGCGGCGTCTCGAGCGTCTCGGCCGCCGTGTCATGTCCGCCGTGATCTTCGCCGGTCTGCTGGTGGGTGGCATCCTGCTGCTGCCGACGGCC
>JAUHVN010000309.1 GCA_030425055.1 Actinomycetes bacterium
CCACGCACGAGAAGCACAACATCCTCGCGATCTGCGACAAGCTCGGCGCGCTGCGCATGTCGGACCGCATCGAGCGCGGCCCCGGCCGCCACGGCGTCTCGAACGCCTTCTACCTGTACCTGCGCGACCCCGACGGCCACCGCGTCGAGATCTACACGCAGGACTACTACACGGGCGACCCCGACAACCCGGTCGTGACGTGGGACGTGCACGACAACCAGCGCCGCGACTGGTGGGGCAACCCCGTCGTGCCGTCGTGGTACACCGAGGCATCCCTCGTGCTCGACCTCGACGGCAACCCGCAGCCGGTCGTCGCCCGCACCGACGACTCCGAGATGGCCGTCACAATCGGCGCCGACGGCTTCAGCTACACCCGCCCCGACGACGCCGACGAGATGCCGTCGTGGAAGCAGGGCGAGTACAAGCTCGGCCACCAGCTCTGATGCACGCTTCGTCTCGTCGCTCCGCTCCTCGCTCAGCGACCCCGGAAAGGTCGCTGAGCGAGCGGAGCGAGACGAAGCGCCGACGACACGAGGAGACGACGGATGCTGACACCTGACACCATCGCGGAGCTGGCCGAAGAGCTGGCCGAGGCCGACCGCACCCACAGCGTGATCCCGCGCATCACGGCGCGGCATCCGGATGCCACGGTCGAAGACGCGTACGCGATCCAGGGCGTGTGGCGCGACCGCAACCTCGCCGACGGCCGGCGTCTGGTCGGCCGCAAGATCGGTCTCACCTCGAAGGCGATGCAGCAGGCGACCGGCATCAGCGAGCCGGACTACGGCGTCATGTTCGACGACACCGTGTACGCGTCGGGGGCGGACATCCCCGTCGACCACTTCTCGAACGTGCGCATCGAGGTCGAGCTGGCGTTCGTGCTCGCGCGTCCGCTCGAGGGGCCCGACTGCACGCTCGACGACGCGCTCGCCGCGATCGATTACGCGGTGCCGGCGCTCGAGGTGCTGAACTCGCACATCGAGCTCGAGGGCCGCACCATCGTCGACACGATCAGCGACAACGCCGCATACGGCGCGATGGTGCTCGGCGACACCCGCCGCCGCCCCGACGAGGTCGACCTGCCGTGGGTGCCGGGGGTGCTCTCGCGCAACGGCGAGATCGAAGAGACCGGAGTCGCCGCCGGCGTGCTCGGCCACCCCGCCACAGGGGTCGCGTGGCTCGCGAACAAGTTCCATCAGCACGGCGCGCGTCTGGAGGCGGGCGAGATCATCCTGGCAGGCTCGTTCACGAGACCGATGTGGGTCTCGCGCGGCGACGCCGTGCACTGCGACTTCGGACCGATGGGAACCATCTCATGCCGCTTCGTCTGACCCCGACCTTCCGCGACGCCCTCGGCGAGGCATCCCGCCCCCTCGCGGGCATGTGGGTGTGCAGCGGGTCTCCGCTCGTCGCCGAGATCGCCGCCGGGTCGGGCCTGGACTGGCTGCTCATCGACATGGAACACGCGCCGAACGGCCTCGAGTCGGTGCTCGCGCAGCTACAGGCCGTCGCCGCGTACCCGATCACGCCGGTCGTGCGCGTGCCGATCGCCGATCCCGTGATCATCAAGCAGGTGCTCGACCTCGGCGCGCAGAACCTGCTCGTGCCGATGGTGAACAGCGCAACGGATGCCGCAGCCGCGGTCGAGGCGGTGCGCTATCCGCCGCGCGGTCGCCGGGGGGTCGGGTCGGCGCTCGGCCGGTCGGCGCGGTGGAACCGCGTCGACGGCTACCTCGCCGACGGCGACGACCACGTGTCGCTGTTCGTGCAGGTCGAGACCGCGGCCGCGGTCGAGGCGGCGGGAGAGATCGCAGGCGTCGATGGCATCGACGGCGTGTTCGTCGGCCCGAGCGACCTCGCCGCATCGATGGGACTGCTCGGCGCCCAGACCCACCCCGACGTCGTCGCGGCCGTGCGCTCGGCGTTCGACGCGGTGACCGCCGCCGGCAAGCCGGTCGGTGTCAACGCGTTCGACCCCGCGACCGCCGAAACCTACCTCGACGCGGGGGCGTCGTTCATCCTCGTCGGCGCCGACGTGTCGCTGCTGGCCCGCGGCTCGGAGGCGCTCGCCGCGCGGTTCACGACGGGTGCCGACGACGGCGAGCGCGCGAGCTACTGACCGCCGGTGCCGGTCGCGCCAATCCGATGAGGTGTATCACTGCGAACAACCAGTGCACCTAGCAGGAGAGGGTCATGTCGCGACGCATTCACGCACGAAGCTGGGCCGCGCTGGTCGGAATCGTCAGCGCGGGGGCGTTCCTCGCGGCATCCGCGCTGGTGGCGCTGATCGTCGACCCGACGGTCAGTCCGCTGCTCGCGGCCGGCGGCTTCGTGATCGACGTCGTGCCGCAGCCTGTCAAGGAGTTCGCGATCACCGCGTTCGGCGAGGCCGACAAGCCGGTGCTGCTCGGGTCGCTCGGACTCGCCGGGGTGATCGGCGCGGCGATCGCCGGCATCCTCCAGCTGCGGCGCCCTCCGGGAGGCGTTCTGCTGCTGGCCCTCGCGTGCGCGGCAGCCACCGCTGCAGTGCTCACCCGCGCGGGCGCGACGGTGCTCTCGATCATCCCGCCGGTCGTCGGCGCGATCGTGGCGTGCGGACTGCTCGTCGAGCTGTCGATGCGGCTGCGCCGCTGGGCGGGAGACACCGACAGCGCCGAGCGTGGCCCGGCCGACCGGCGGCGGTTCCTCATCGCGACCGGTGTGTCGGCCGTCGCCGCGGTGCTCGTCGGGGCCGGTGCGACGATCGCGAACGGTGCGCGCACCTCGATCGCCGGGGCGCGGCGTGCGCTGCGGCTGCCCGATCCCGCGAGCCGCGTGACGGTGCCCGCCGGCGCTGAGCTCGATGTCGACGGGATCTCGCCGCTGTTCACCCCCAACGCCGACTTCTACCGAGTGGACACCGCGCTCGACCCGCCGCGCATCGATCCCCAGACCTGGCGGCTCACGATCGACGGCATGGTCGACGAAGAGATCGAGCTGAGCTTCGACGACCTGATCGATCGCGGGATCGACGAGTACGCGATCACCCTCACGTGCGTCTCGAACGAGGTCGGCGGCGACCTCGTGGGTACGGCGAAATGGTGGGGTGTGCCGGTACGCGACCTGCTGCGGCTGGCCGGCCCCCAGGACGGCGCCGACATGGTGCTGTCGCGCAGCGTCGACGGGTTCACCGCGAGCACGCCGCTGCAGGCGCTCACCGACGACGGTCGCGACGCGATCCTCGCGGTCGCGATGAACGGCGAGCCGCTGCCGGTCGAGCACGGCTTCCCGGTGCGGATGGTGGTGCCCGGCCTCTACGGCTACGTCTCGGCGACGAAGTGGCTCGAGCGGCTCACGGTCACGACGTTCGCGGCGGACGAGGCGTACTGGACCCCGCGGGGGTATTCCGCCCGAGCGCCCATCAAGTTCGCGTCGCGCATCGACACCCCGCAGGCGGGCTCGCGCGTCGACGCGGGCACGGTGGCGATCGCCGGAGTCGCCTGGGCGCAGACGGTCGGCATCGAGCGCG
>JAUHVN010000310.1 GCA_030425055.1 Actinomycetes bacterium
CGATGAGGTCGGGGTCGCTCATGCGCGCAACGCCGCCCTGGGCGCGGATGTCGGCGGGGACCCGCTCGAGCGCCATGACGGCGACGGCGCCGGCGTCCTCGGCGATCTTCGCCTGCTCGGCGGTGACGACGTCCATGATGACGCCGCCCTTGAGCATCTCGGCGAGGCCGCGCTTGACGCGGCTCGATCCCGTCTCGGCTGTGGTCACGATGAGTCCCTTCGGTTGCGCGTGCGCGTTGTGGATCGAACAATCACTCGATTGGCCTAGGCCAAAAGATAGCATGGGCGGTACCGGTGCCCGGATACGTGAAGGACGGTGACATGGACCTCGACATCAGCGGTCGCTCGGCGACCGAGATCGCCGAGAGCCTGCGCGCCCTGGTCGAACGCGGGGCGCTCGCACCGGGTGAGATCCTGCCGCCGGTGCGCACCCTCGCCGAGGCCTTGGGAGTGAACCGCAACACCGTGGTCGCCGCCTACCGGCACCTCGCGCAGGCGGGCGTCGTGGTCGGGCGGGGCCGGGGCGGCACGCGCGTCGCCGATCGCGCACCCGTCGCCCAGGAGGGATACGCCGTCGACAGCGTGCTGCGCGACATCGGCACGGGCAACCCCGATCCCGACCTCATCCCCGATCCCTCCCCCGCGCTCGCCGGGATCGTGGGGCGACCGGTGCTCTACGGCGAGCCGGTGATCGATCCGGGCCTCGAGCGGTGGGCCCGAACGTGGATGTCCGATGACGGCACCGCGGAGGACGAGCTGCGGCTGACGATCACCAGCGGCGCCGCCGATGCGGTCGAACGCCTCCTCGCCCAGTCCCTCACGCGCGACGATGCCGTGGCACTCGAGGATCCGTGCTTCCTCGCGAGCATCCACACCGTGCGCCTGGGCGGATACCGTCCTGTCCCCGTCGCCGTCGACGACGAGGGCATGACCGTCGCAGGTCTGCGGGCGGCTCTCGCAGACGGGGTGCGCGCGGTCGTGTACACGCCGCGCGCCCAGAACCCGACGGGTGCGAGTCTGAGTGCCGAGCGCGCGGCCGAGCTTCGCGCCGTGCTGCGGGACCACCCGTACGTCCTGCTGATCGAAGACGACCATTTCTCGGCCTTGAGCCGCCGCCCGCACCATTCGCTCATCGGGCCGCGGCACGAGAGGTGGGCCCGCATCCGGTCGGTGTCGAAGTTCCTCGGCCCCGACATGTGCCTGGCGGTCGTGGCATCCGATGCCGAGACGGCCGATCGCCTCGCGATGCGGCTCACGCCGGGCACCACGTGGGTCAGCCACCTGCTGCAGCGGCTCACGTGCGCGCTCATGACCGACCCTGACGTGGCGTCGTCCATCGAGGATGCCGGCGCGCATTACGCCGAGCGGAATGCGTCGTTCGCCCGACGCCTCGACGAGCACGGCCTCGCGGTGCGCGTCGGCGACGGGCTGAACGTGTGGGTGGGGCTCCCGGTCGCCGCGCGGAGCGTCACCGAGCAGCTGATGCGGCGCGGATGGCTGGCCCGCGGTGGCGACGAGTTCCAGCCGACGGGTGACGCGGCCTCGACCCACCTGCGGCTCACAGTGCACGACCTCGACGACGACGAGGCGGAGCGGCTCGCGCGCGACCTGGCCGCCGCGGTGCGGGCTGTCGGGTCGACGGCGCCGCTCGCCGGCGCGCCCGCAGGGTCCCGGGTGGGATGATCGAGCGGTGAAGATCCTCTCCATCCAGTCGGCCGTCGCGCACGGCCACGTCGGCAACTCCGCAGCCGTCTTCCCGCTGCAGCGCATCGGCGTGGAGGTGCTGCCGGTGTACACGGTGAACTTCTCGAACCACACCGGCTACGGCTCGTGGCGCGGACCGCTCATCGCTCCCGACGACGTGCGCGAGGTGATCCTCGGCATCGAGGACCGCGGGGTGCTGCCGCACATCGACGTCGTGCTCAGCGGATACCAGGGAGGCGAGGGGATCGCGGACGTGATCCTCGACGCGGTCGACCGTGTGAAGGCGGCGAACCCCGATGCCGTCTACGCGTGCGATCCGGTGATGGGCAATGCCAAGAGCGGATGCTTCGTCGCCCCCGCCATCCCGGTGCTGCTGCGCGACCGGGTCGTGCCCGCGGCCGACATCATCACCCCGAACCAGTTCGAGCTGGGCTTCCTCACGGGCACCGAGCCCGCGGACCTGGACTCGACCCTCGCGTCGGCCGACCTCGCCCGCGCGACCGGGCCGTCGACCGTGCTGGTGACCAGCGTCGAGCGGCCGGACGCGCCCGCGGGGAACATCGAGATGCTCGCGGTGACCGATGAGGGCGCGTGGATCGTGCAGACGCCCCGCATCCCGATGAAGGCGAACGGCTCGGGCGACGTCACCGCCGCGCTGTTCACATCGCACCTGCGTCGCAGCGGCGATGCGGCCGACGCGCTCGCCCGCACCACGTCGAGCGTGTTCGATCTGCTCTCACTCACCCACGAGTCCGGCGACCGCGAGCTCCGGCTCGTCGAGGCGCAGGAGGCCTACGCGCACCCGCGCATGCAGTTCGACGTCACGCGCGTACGCTGACGCCGCTTCGCACGCGCCGACGCCGTCATGACGACGGCCACGCGTCGGCGACGGCGGCGCGCACCTCTCCGAGCAGCTGCGGCAGCGCCTTGGTGCGGGCGATGATCGGGAAGAAGTTCGCGTCGGTCGCCCAGCGGGGAACCACGTGCTGGTGCAGGTGGCCGTCGACGCCGGCACCCGCGACGCGGCCCTGATTCATGCCGATGTTGAAGCCGTCGCACCGCGAAACGGTCCGCAGCACCCTCATCGCCCGCTGCGTGAGCGCGGCGATCTCGGCGGTCTCGGCCTGCGTCGCCTCGTCGTACTGCGAGACATGGCGGTACGGGCACACCAGGAGGTGGCCGGAGTTGTACGGGAACAGGTTGAGCAGCACGTACGCCGATTCGCCGCGTGCGACGATCAGACTGTCCTCGTCGGTCTTGTGCGGAGCCTCGCAGAAGGGGCACACCTCGCGCAGCGGCTCGGGCCCGGCCTGGATGTAGGCCATGCGGTGCGGGGTCCACAGCCGCTGGAAGCCATCGGGAACGCCGGCGAACGCCGCGGCGTCGTCGGTCTCGGCGGCGTCGGTCACGTGAGATCCTCTGCGGTGTCGACGAGGCGACGCTCGTCGATCGCACGACGGATGAGCGCGACCGCCTCGCCGCGCGGCACGCCGTTGAGCTGCGTGCCGTCGCGGAACCGGAACGACACCGCGTCGGCGGCTCGATCCTGCTCGCCCGCGATCAGCATCACCGGCACCTTGTGCGTGGTGTGCGTGCGGATCTTCTTCTGCATGCGGTCGTCGCCGTGGTCGACCTCGGCGCGGACGCCTCCGGCCCGCAGCTCGGCGACGATGCCCGAGAGATGGTCGGCGTACTCCTCCGCCACGGGGATGCCCACGACCTGCACCGGCGACAGCCACACCGGGAAAGCACCGGCGTAGTGCTCGAGGAGGATCGCGAAGAACCGCTCGATCGACCCGAAC
>JAUHVN010000311.1 GCA_030425055.1 Actinomycetes bacterium
GTTCGTCGCCCCAACGGCCGCCACCGCCGCCGAGCCCACCGAGCCGTTCATCAGCGAGTACGTCGAGGGCTCGTCGACCAACAAGGCGGTCGAGATCTACAACCCGACCGGGTCGGCGATCGACCTCGCGGCGGGCGGCTACGCGTTGCGCGTCTACTTCAACGGCAACACGACCTTCACGAACTTCGCGCTGACGGGGTCGATCCCCGCCGGCGGCACCTACGTCTTCGCCGACAACCTGCTCGCGAGCTACGCGAATCAGACCACCGGCGCCGGCCTGTGGAACGGCGACGACGCCATCGCCCTCGTCAAGGGCACGACGATCCTCGACGTCTTCGGCCAGATCGGCACCGACCCGGGAACCGAGTGGGGAACCGGCCTCGCGTCGACGGCCGACAACACGCTCCGCCGCAACGCCGACGTCTGCGTCGGCGACACCGACGGCAGCGACGCATTCGACCCGGCCGTCCAGTGGACCGGGTACGCCCAGAACACGTTCGACGGCCTCGGTTCGCACACCGCGGACTGCGGCGACGTCGAGCCGCCCGAGCCGACCGTCGTGATCAACGAGTTCGTCGCGAACCACACCGGCACCGACACCAACGAGTACATCGAGGTGCTCGCGACCGGCACGACGGACCTCTCGTCGTACGCCGTGCTTTCGATCGAGGGCGACGCGACGGCCACGAACTCGCCCACGGGCCTGGTCGACGCCGTCTTCACGTTCGGAGCACCCGACGCCGATGGGCGCGCGTGGACCGGGTTCCGCAACAACGCCATCGAGAACGGCACCATGACGCTGCTGCTGGTCACCGGCGACATCCCGACGACGACCACCGACCTCGACGCCGACAACGACGGGGTCATCGACTACGGATTCGGATTCACCGTCGTCGACGCGGTGGCGATCAACGACGGCGGTGCGGGCGACCTGACGTACGGCACTCCCGTCCTCGGGGTCGGCTTCGGCGGTGGCAGCTTCGCCCCCGGCGGCGCGTCGCGCATCCCCGACGGCATCGACACCGACGCGGAAGCGGACTGGACCGTCAACGACTTCGACCTCGCTGGCGTCGAGGGCTTCCCCGGCTCGCTCATCGACGGCGAGGCCGTCAACACGCCGGGTGCCGTGAACGCGACCGAGATCGTGGTCGACCCGGGTGACGGCGATGCCGACTGCGAGACCGCGGTCGTGACCATCGGCTCGGTGCAGGGCTCGGGCGCCGCGTCGCCCGTTGCCGGCACGACCGTGCACGTCGAGGGCGTCGTCACCGGTGACTTCCAGACCGGCGGCTTCAACGGGTACTACCTGCAGGATGCCGGCGACGGCGACGGCGACTCCGCGACCTCCGACGGCATCTTCGTGTACGCCCCCGACGGCGACGAGGTCGCGGTCGGCGACCGGGTGCACGTGGTCGGCGCCGTCAGCGAGTTCAGCGGCCTGACCGAGATCACCGCCGACGACATCGAGATCTGCGCGAGCGGCGTGGAGCTGCCCGCGGCCACTGCGCTGACGCTGCCGGCGACCGACGAGCAGCGCGAGGCGCTCGAGGGCATGCGGGTCACGCTGCCCCAGTCGCTGGCGATCCTCGAGTACTTCGAGTTCGGCCGCTTCGGCACGATCGACGTCGGCCTCGACCGCCAGTACCAGCCGACGTCGACCTACCTTCCGGGCACGCCCGAGGCTGCGGCCGAGGCGGCGGCGAACCTCGCCGAGCGCATCACGATCGACGACGGCCGCTCGACGCAGAACCCCGATCCCGCGATCCACCCCAACGGGTCGGAGTTCACGCTCTCGAACACGTTCCGCGGCGGCGACCTCGTCACGGCGGCGACCGGCATCCTCGACCAGCGCTTCGGCACCTACGCGATCCAGCCGACGCAGCCGGCGGAGTTCACCGTCGCCAACCCGCGGCCCGAGGTCCCCGAGGTGGGCGGTGACGTGACAGTGGCGAGCTTCAACGTGCTCAACTACTTCACGACCGTCGACCCGACGCCGACGAACTCCAACGACGACGACTACACGCGCGGTGCCGACACCGCCGAGGAACTCGCCCGTCAGCAGGCCAAGATCGTCGCGGCCCTCGCCGAGATCGACGCCGACGTGTTCGGCCTGATCGAGATCGAGAACAGCGGCGTCGCCGGGTTCCCGGGCAACGACACCGGTGCGCCGAATACGGCGGTCGCGACCCTGACCGACGCGCTCAACGCGGCCGTCGGTGCGGGCACGTACGCCTACATCCCGACCGGCCCGATCGGCACCGACGCGATCGCCACGGCGCTGCTGTACAAGCCGTCGACGGTCACGCCGGTGGGCGCGTTCCAGCTGATGGACGAGTCGAAGGATCCCCGCTGGCTGGATGCCCGCAACCGTCCGGGTCTGACCCAGACGTTCGAGGACGCCGACGGCGGCGCGTTCACCGTCGTCGTGAACCACCTGAAGTCGAAGGGCAGCGCGTGCCCCGGTGATGCGGATCCCGAGCAGGGCAACTGCAACATCGTGCGCACGCAGGCCGCGCAGGCGCTCGCCGACTGGCTCGAGACCGACCCGACCGGTCAGGGCACCGTCGGGCGCGAGCTGATCATCGGCGACCTCAACGCCTACGACAAGGAGGACCCGATCCGCGCGCTCGAGGCGGCCGGCTACACGGACCTGCTGTTCGAGTTCCAGGGAGAGGACGCGTACACGTACGTGTTCGACGGTCAGCTCGGCTACCTCGACCACGCGCTGGCAGGCACCGAACTGCTCGCCGACGTGACCGGGGCGTCGCCGTGGAACATCAACGCCGACGAGGCCAACCTGATCGACTACGACATGTCGTTCAAGCTGCCGGCCCAGGACGCGCTGTTCGCGCCCGACCCGTACCGGTCGAGCGATCACGACCCGGTGATCGTGGGACTGTCGCTCACGCCGCCCGACACGACGCCGCCGACGATCGAGGCGACCGCCGACCCGTCGTACGTCGTGCCGCCGAACAACAAGGACCGCGAGGTCGAGATCCTCATCGAGGCGATGGACGACCGCGGCGACGTGACCGTCGAGCTCACCGACGTCGAGGTCAGCGGCCCGCCCCGTGCCGACTACACGCAGACGGGCGACACCACCTTCACGGTGGTGGCGGTCAACGGCGCGGTGTATCGCTTCACGTACACCGCGACCGATGAGGCCGGCAACACGGCGACGGCGACCGCTGTGGTGGTCGTGGGCGTGAAGGGCCTGCGCTCGCTGAGCTGAGCCTCTCCGACGCCGAGACCGCGGGCGCCGCCTCCTCCCCAGGGGGCGGCGCCCGCGTCTGCGTCCCCAGCATCCGGTTCTGCGTCTCGCCGGCACACGCGCACGCGACACGATGGCGGGATGCTGCGCGACACCCTCTGCGGTCCGGTCGACTCCGAGCTCTCGACCGCGGTGTTCCTCCTCGCCCGTGCATCGGCGCACCTCGATGAGCTGACCTTCGCCGCGCGCGCCCTGCCCGCCGCGACCGACTGGCGTTCGCAGGCCGC
>JAUHVN010000008.1 GCA_030425055.1 Actinomycetes bacterium
CTCGCGCGGCGCGGTCGCTGAGCGAGCTCGTCGCCCTTCGTCTCGGTCGCGTTGCCCCCTCGCTCAGGGACCAGGCGAGGTCGCTGAGCGAGCGGGCGCACCCCAGGTCGCTGGGCGAGCGCAACTCAACGTGGTTGCTGAGCGAGCGCCCCCGTCGGGTCGCTGAGCGAGCGGAGCGAGACGAAGCGCGGGGGTCAGAAGGGCGGGTCGTCGCCGTACGTGACGGGGGTGAAGGTGGGGGTGCGTCGTTGGGGGTGGACGGTGTAGACCCGTCCGGTGGGTGAGGTCCATTCCAGGACCCCACCGGGGTGTTGTCGCACGGTCCAGTTCCCGTGGTGTTTGACCGTGTGGTTTCCCTTGCACAGCGGGCCGAGGTTTCCCTCGGCGGTGTGGCCGCCGTGTTCCCAGGCGATGGTGTGGTCGATTTCGCACCGGTCGGCGGGCATCCCGCAGCCGGGTGCCATGCACCGTCCCGCCCGCCACCTGACGAGCCGGGCCAGGTCCGCCGGCGGCGTGTACGTGTCGCGCCCGACGGACACGACGACGCCGGTCTCGGGGTGGGTGAGGACCCGCATCCACCCCGCCGAACCCCCGCACAACTCGCGGGCCTTCTCGGCGGGGATCGGGCCGATGCCGTCGACGGTCGCGGGGGTGGTCTCATCGACCCCGAGGAGGGTGAGCACCGGGACGGTCACCGCCACGGTCGCGCGGATCCCTTTCGCGGTGTCGGGCAGGTGGGTGGTGGTCCCGTCGATCAGCAGGTCCATCGCCACATCGGCACGCGCCTGATCCAACGACCGGTCATCGTCGGAGCAGGAGGCGATGGGTTTCGCGATCGCCGACGCCCGTCCATGCGCGGCCTTCAGCTCCACGGCGGGGCCGTAGATCGACAGCCACGCCATGCCGTCGAGGTCGTCCTGGTAGACCACACGTCGCCGCGTGACCGCGGAAGCGTGACGCTCGGCGAGCGTGACCGACCGCACCTGGGCGATGCGGTCGCGGAACGACCGCCGGAACGTCCCCACGGGCAGTTCCTCCGCCAACCGCAGGCCCTCCCCAGCGAGCTGCTCGCGCAGGTCGGGTTCGACCTCGCGCATCAGGTCGACGAACGCTTCCGCGTGGGTCTGGGTGATGTTCGCGCGACCAAGTGCTTCCAACACCGCCGGGTAGCGGCCCGTCAGCGCGTCCGCGAGGTCCAGCAGCCGATCCGCCGCGTACTCCGTGATCCGTAGCGCAGCCGCGATCTCCAGCCGCAACGACCGCAGCGCGATCTCCATCGACGCCCCGTACGTGACCCCGGTGACGGCGAACCGGCGCATCACCCCGACCGCCTCGATTCGCTCCGCAGCCATCGTCGCCACCGCGGCATCCGCATCCAGCAGCATCGTCAACCCGCTCAGCGTCTCGGGCACATACGCCTCCTCGAACCCCATGCCCGAGAAGCTCTCCATACCCTCGAGGTTAGAACGTACGTACGACATTCACGGGTCCGCTGACCGCGCACCTAGGCTGGTGCCGTGACCGACCACCTGCCTGCCCGCAGCCGCCTCGTCCACGACGCTCTTCGCTCCGCCGGCATCACCGGAGACATCGTCGTGCTGCCGGATGCGGCATCCACCGCTCCCCTCGCTGCCGCCGCCCTCGGCGTCGAGGTGGGGGCGATCGCGAACAGCCTCGTCTTCTGGTCGGATGACGAACCGCTGCTCGTCATGACCAGCGGCGCCCACCGCGTCGACACCGCCGCGCTCGCCGAGCGGATCGGCCGCACGAAGATCGCCCGCGCGACGCCCGAGCAGGTGCGCGAGGCGACGGGTCAGGCGATCGGCGGGGTCGCCCCGACGGGGCATCCGTCACCGCTGACGACCATCGTCGATGAGGATCTCGCGCAGTTCGACGAGATCTGGGCCGCGGGCGGAACCCCGCACACGGTGTTCCCGCTCACGTACGACCAGCTCGTCTCGCTGACGTCGGGCACCGTCGCCAAGGTCGACTGACCGCTACGACCCCCGTCGGCTGCCGTAGAGCCGGCGCTCGAGCTCGGCTGCGGCGTCTGCTGCGCGTGCCGCGAGCTCGCCCTCATCACGCGGCTGGTCGGCCGGCCACGTGAGCGCGATCGCCGCGGCCGGCCAGCCGGCGTGATCGCGCACGGCGACGCCCACCGAGCGGAGGCCCAGGGTCACTTCGCCGTCCTCGGTGGCGTAGCCCCGCGCCCGGGTCTCGCGCAGCACCGCGCGCAGCTCGCCGGGGCGCTGCGGACCGCGGCCGGTGCGGTCGGCGAAGGCCGAGGCATCCGGATACAGGGCGCGCACCTGCTCGCGCGGCAGCGCCGCGAGCATGGCGCGACCGGTCGCGGTGAGGTGCGCCGGCAGCCGCACGCCGACATCGGTCACCAGCGCCGGCCGTCGCGGCGCGCGCTCTTCGACGATGTACAGCACGTCGCGGCCGGTCATGACGGCGAGATGAGCGCTCTCGCCGGCGGCGTCGGCCAGGGCGGCGACCCGCACGCGTCCGAGCCGGGCGAGGGGCTGCTGGCGGGCGTACCCCCCGGCGAGTTCGAATGCGGCCGCCCCCAGGCCCCAGCGCCGGTCGCCGGGCAGATGCACCACGAACCCGTGCTCCTCGAGCGCCGACAGCAGGTGGTAGACGGTCGACCGGGGGATACCCAGCTGGTCCGCCAGGGTGCGCGCGGCGACGGGTCCGCGCTGGCGCGCGAGGAACGCGAGCATCCGCAGCGTCTGGTCGGCGGCAGGCACCTGCGGGCGGGAGTCGGATGTGTCTGGCATACCAGACACAGGATGCCACGAACGCCTGTCGCGGGCGAGGGGAGAGGTGTGGAATCGGAACATGACCACCGTCACCGCCCCCGTCGCCGCCGTCACCCTCGGCGCGACGCCCCTCACCCCCGCGCAGGTCGTCGCCGTCGCGCGCCACGGCGCCCGCGTCGAGCTCGACCACGCCGCGATGGACCGCGTCGCGGCATCCCGCGCCTTCATCGAAGGCCTCGCCGACGATCCCGAGCCGCACTACGGCATCTCGACCGGCTTCGGTGCCCTCGCGACCACGTTCATCGAGTCCGACCGCCGCGCGCAGCTGCAGGCGAGCCTCATCCGCTCGCACGCCGCCGGCACCGGCGCCGAGGTCGAGCGCGAGGTCGTGCGCGCCCTTCAGCTGCTGCGGCTGCAGACGCTGGCCACCGGCCGCACCGGCGTGCGCCCGGTCGTCGTCGAGACCTACGCGGCGATGCTCAACGCCGGCATCACCCCGGTCGTGCGCGAATACGGCTCGCTCGGCTGCTCGGGCGACCTCGCCCCGCTGTCGCACGTCGCGCTCGCGGCGATGGGTGAAGGCCGCGTGCACCTCGCCGACGGCCGCCCCGCCGCGGCATCCGTCGCCCTCGCCGAGGCGGGCATCTCCCCGCTCGAACTGCGCGAGAAGGAGGGCCTCGCCCTCATCAACGGCACCGACGGAATGCTCGGGATGCTGCTGCTCGCGCTGCACGACCTGTCGAACCTGCTGGACGTCGCCGACGTCGCCGCCGCGATGTCGGTCGAGAGCCAGCTCGGCACCGACGCCGTCTTCGCCGCCGACCTCATGGCGCTGCGTCCGCAGGTGGGCCAGGCCATCTCGGCCGCGCACCTGCGCACGATGCTGGCGGACTCGCCGATCGTCGCCTCGCACCAGGGGCCGGAGTGCACGCGCGTGCAGGACGCCTACTCGCTGCGGTGCAGCCCCCAGGTGCACGGTGCTGCGCGCGACACCGCCGACCACGCCGCGCTCATCGCATCGCGCGAGCTGGCATCCGCCGTCGACAACCCCGTGATCACCCTCGACGGCCGCGTCGAGTCGAACGGCAACTTCCACGGCGCCCCGGTCGCATACGTGCTCGACTTCCTCGCGATCGCGGTCGCCGATGTGGCATCCATCTCGGAGCGCCGCACCGATCGCGCCCTCGACGTCGCCCGCAGCCACGGCCTGCCGCCGTTCCTCGCGCACGAGGCGGGCGTCGACTCGGGCCACATGATCGCGCAGTACGCCGCGGCGGGCATCGTCTCGGAGCTCAAGCGCCTCGCGGCCCCGGCATCCGTCGACTCGATTCCGTCGTCGGCGATGCAGGAGGACCACGTGTCGATGGGCTGGGCGGCCGCCCGCAAGCTGCGCCGCGCCATCGACGGCCTCGCCCGCGTGCTCGCGATCGAGGTGCTCACCGCCGCGCGCGCCCTCGACCTTCGCGCGCCGCTGCAGCCCGCGCCGCGCACCGCGGCCGTGCGCGACGTCGTCCGCGCCGCCGTCGACGGTCCCGGCCCCGACCGCTTCCTCAGCCCTGAGATCGAGGCCGTGACCGCCCTCGTGCTGTCGGGCGCCGTGGCCGCGTGCCTCGCGGCATCCCCCTCTGCCGAAACAGGTGATCTGGCCGACGCAGGCCAGAACACCCCCGATTGAGCCTGTCTCCGCCGGATCACCTGATTTGGGACACCGGCGAAGACGAGAAGGAGCACACCATGACCACCACCGAGACCCGCACCGCTCGCACTGAGCAGGGACGAAGTGTGCGCGCCGCGCGCGGCGCCGAGCGCACCGCCAAGAGCTGGGGCGCCGAAGCCGCCAAGCGGATGCTGATGAACAACCTCGACCCCGAGGTCGCCGAGCACCCCGAAGACCTGGTCGTCTACGGCGGCACCGGCAAGGCCGCCCGCAGCTGGGAGGCCTTCGACGCGATCGTGCGCACGCTCGACGAGCTCGAGCCCGACGAGACGCTGCTCGTGCAGTCGGGCAAGCCCGTCGGCGTGTTCCGCACCCACGAGTGGGCGCCGCGCGTGCTGATCGCGAACTCGCACCTCGTCGGCGACTGGGCGACGTGGCCCGAGTTCCGCCGCCTCGAAGACCTCGGTCTCACGATGTACGGCCAGATGACCGCCGGCTCGTGGATCTACATCGGCACGCAGGGCATCCTGCAGGGCACGTACGAGACCTTCGCAGCCGTCGCCAAGTCGCTCGGTCGTGACTCGCTCGCCGGAACGCTCACGCTGACGGCGGGATGCGGCGGCATGGGCGGCGCGCAGCCGCTCGCCGTCACGCTCAACGGGGGAGTCGTGCTCATCGTCGACGTCGACGAGTCGCGCCTCGAGCGCCGGGTCGCCCACGGCTACCTCGACGAATACACCACCGATCTCGACGCCGCGATCGAGCGCGTCCTCGCCGCCAAGGATGCCGGCGAGGCGCTCTCGGTCGGGGTGGTCGGCAACGCTGCGGAGGTGTTCCCCGACCTGCTGCGCCGTGGCACCGCGATCGACATCGTGACCGACCAGACCAGCGCCCACGACCCGCTCGCCTACCTGCCCGTCGGCATCTCGGTCGACGAGTGGAAGGCCGAGGCCGCCACCGACCCCGAGGGCTTCACCGCCCGCGCCCGCCAGTCGATGGCGGCGCACGTCGAGGCGATGGTCGGATTCCAGGATGCCGGTGCCGCCGTGTTCGACTACGGCAACTCGATCCGCCGCGAGGCCGAGCTCGGCGGCTGCGAGCGGGCGTTCGCGTTCCCCGGCTTCGTGCCCGCGTACATCCGGCCGCTGTTCGCCGAGGGCAAGGGCCCGTTCCGGTGGGTGGCGCTGTCGGGCGACCCCGAGGACATCGCGAAGACCGATCGCGCCGTCATGGAACTGTTCCCAGAGGACGCCGCACTGCACCGCTGGTTGGAGCAGGCCGGCGAGAAGGTGCACTTCGAGGGTCTGCCGGCGCGCATCTGCTGGCTCGGCTACAAGGAGCGCCACCTCGCGGGGCTGAAGTTCAACCAGATGGTCGCATCGGGCGAGCTGAAGGGGCCGATCGTGATCGGCCGCGACCACCTCGACTCGGGCTCGGTCGCCTCGCCGTACCGCGAAACCGAGGCGATGGCCGACGGCTCCGACGCGATCGCCGACTGGCCGCTGCTGAACGCCCTGCTCAACACGGCATCGGGCGCGGCCTGGGTGTCGCTGCACCACGGTGGGGGCGTCGGCATCGGCCGCAGCATCCATGCCGGGCAGGTCACCGTCGCCGACGGCACGGCGCTCGCCGCAGAGAAGCTCGAGCGCGTGCTGACCAACGATCCGGGCACCGGCGTCATGCGCCACGTGGATGCCGGCTACGACCGCGCCCGCGAGGTCGCACGCGACCGCGGCCTGAAGGTGCCGATGCTGTGACCGCGACGCTCGTGACCCCCGGCATCCGTGTCCCGCTCCTGGCGGCCCGTGTCCCACTTGCGGCGACGGGTGTCCCGGACCACGCTCATCGGAGGGCGCTCAGTGAGCCGGAAGTGGGACACGGCCGGGAGACGACCTCGGGGAGGGGGACCGCGTGACCGCAACGCTCATCCGCAACATCGGCGAGCTGACCACCAACGTCACCGCCGACAGCGACCCGTGCGGCACGCTGCGCGACGCCGCCGTGCTCATCGACGGTGGCCGCATCGCGTGGGTCGGCCCCGACGCCGACGCCGAGGCCGCCGTCGCCGCCCACCGCGAACCGACACATTCCGACCGAGCCGACGCGCAACGCGGCGCGGTTGAGCCAGAGCGTGACGGTTCGCGGTTCTCGGGGCTCGAGGTCGTCGACGCGGGGGGCCGCGCGGTCATCCCGGGGTTCGTCGACAGCCACACACACACCGTGTTCGGCGGCGACCGGGCCGACGAGTTCGAGGCCCGCATGACCGGCACGCCCTATGCCGCGGGCGGCATACGCCGCACGGTGGCGGCCACGCGCGCGGCGACCGACGACGAGCTGCGGGCGCGCCTCGCGGGCTTCGCGGCCGAGCTGCGCGCCCAGGGCACCACCACCTTCGAGGTCAAGACCGGGTATGGGCTCGACGTCGAGACCGAGGAGCGCCTCGCACGCCTCGCGGCCGAGGTGACCACCGAAGTCACGTTTCTCGGTGCCCACGTCGTGCCTGCCGAGTTCGCGGACGACCGCGACGCCTACGTCGACCTCGTGTGCGGACGGATGCTGGATGCCTGCGCCCCGCACTCCCGCTGGGTCGACGTCTTCTGCGAACGGGGTGCCTTCACCCCCGACGAGTCGCGCCGCGTGCTCGAGGCCGGCATCGCGCGGGGCCTGCTGCCCCGCGTGCACGGCAACCAGCTCGGCCCCGGCGAGGGGGTGCGCCTCGCGGTGTCGACGGGCGCGGCATCCGTCGATCACTGCACGTATCTGGACGACGCCGACATCGCCGCGCTCGCGGCATCCGACACCGTCGCGACGCTGCTGCCGGGTGTCGAGTTCTCGACGCGCCAGCCGTATCCCGACGCACGACGGATGCTCGACGCCGGCGTCACGGTCGCGCTCGCCAGCGACTGCAATCCCGGGTCGAGCTTCACGAGCTCGATGCCGCTCATGACCGCGCTCGCGGTGCGCGAAATGGGCATGACGACCGCCGAGGCGGTGTGGGCGGCGACCGCAGGCGGTGCGCGCGCCCTGCGCCTCGACGACGTCGGCGCGATCGCGCCGGGCATGCGGGCCGACCTCGTGCTGCTCGACGCGCCGACGCGCGTGCACCTGGCCTACCGCCCCGGGGTTCCGCTGGTCTCGCGGGTGTGGAAGGACGGCCTCGCCGCAGCGTGAAGCCGACGGCGCCCGTGCCGAACGTCAGCGCGGAGTGTCGACCCACCAGCCGTCGGGGTCGATTGCGGTCGCGACGTCCCACGAGTCGGCGGTCCACTCGAAGCGCGCGACCGCGCACGTGGGCATGTGGGCGATGCCGCCGTCCGACAGGTGCCCCGCGAGCACGCTCATTCCAGGGTCGTGCGCGACGACGACGACGGATGCCGCGCCGCTCGCGGCCGCGGTGCCGAGCAGCGTCGCCGCCGGTGCGCCGTAGAGCTCGGGGTCGATCTGCACCGCGAGGCCGAGCGCCTCGGCGAAGACGCCGGCGGTGGTGCGCGCGCGCAGCGCCGAGCTCGACAGGATCGCGTCGGGTCGGAAGCCGGTCTCGGCCAGGCGCGCGGCCATCACCGGGGCATCGCGCCTCCCGCGGTCGTTGAGCGGGCGATCGTGATCGTCGAGGCCGGGGTCGCCCCAGTCGGACTTCGCGTGTCGCACCAGCACGAGCCGGATCATGCGGCCACCGCCTTTCCTGCCAGCAGCTCGAGCACGCACAGGGCCGCCAGCCGCACCGTTCGCCCGTCGGGGGCGTCCGCCGTGGCATCCACCTCGGCGATGTCGGCGCTGCGCACGCGGGCGTCGCGCGCGATCGCGCGGACGAGCGCCCGCAGCTCCCACGCCTGCAGGCCGCCCGGCACGGATGCGGGGCATCCGGGCGCGACCGACCGGTCGCACACGTCGACGTCGATGTCGAGGTGCACCGGGCCGCCGTCGGCGCCCGCCACCTCGAGCGCCGTCGCCACCACGTCGTCGATGCCGCGGCGACGCACGTCGTCGAGGGTGATGACCGTGATGCCGAGGTCGGCGGCGCGCTGCGCGTAGGCGACCGAGTTGGCGAAGTCGGCGATGCCGATCTGCACGATGCGGTGCGGATCGAGCCCGCCCTCGACGAGCCGGCGCACCGGCGAGCCGTTCGAGACGCCGTCGCGCAGGTCGAAGTGCGCGTCGAGCGTGACGAGTCCGTGCGCCCCGGCACCCCGCGCCGAGGCGTACGTGATCGAGTTGTCTCCGCCGAGCGCGATGACCAGCCGCGCCCGCTCGGCCAGCGCGGCCACTTCCGCATGAACGGATGCTTCGCCCTCGGGGCCGTCCGGCTCGGCGATGTCGCCGGCATCCACGATGCGCAGCACCTCGCCCAGGTCGATCGGCGGTGGTCCGAGCAGCGTCGCGCCGTAGCGGGGCAGCGCCTCGCGGATCGCGGCGGGGGTCGCGTGCGCCCCGGTCGGCGACAGCGACGTGCGCCACGCGGGAACGCCGAGGATCGCGGCATCCACTCCCCCGTCGACGTCGGATGCCGCGGACCAGCCGCCCGCGCGGGGCCACAGCGGATCGTGCGACAGACTCACGCCCCCGACGCTATCGCGCCCGGCCTCACGCCGACACGTACGCCCATGCGTCGCGGCCGCTCGCGAGCCGCACCGACACGCGGCGGTACAGCGCCACCTCGTACTCGTCGGTCGCATCGAGCTCGTCCTCGGTGATGCGCAGCACGACCCCGACGACCCGGTCGAGCGGGTTGCCGGTCGACCGCACGACGGGGTGCACCGCGAGTCCCGACAGGTCGACGACCCGGTGATCCTCGATCTCGGCGTAGTCGACGGTGTAGCCGGGCAGGCTGTCGGCCTCGGACTGGAGCAGGCGCCCGTAGGTGTCGAGCTGAACCTCGGGATGCTGCAACGTGCCGTAGCTGAAGAGGAGCTGGTCCGCGTCCACGGGCACAGGCTAGCCCCTGGCCGGTGCCGTGCGGAACGGCATACGACACACGGCGTCACGCCAGCAGCGTCACCGCGATCGCGTGAATCGTGACGCCGGCGAGGGCGCCGACGATCGTGCCGTTGAGGCGGATGTACTGCAGGTCGCGCCCGACCATCAGCTCGATCTTCTCGGTGGTCTCGTGCGGGTCCCACCGCTCGACGGTGTCGGTGATGATCGAGGCGATGTCGTGCCGGTAGCGGTCGACGACGAAGACGGCGGCATCGGTGATCCAGCCGTCGACGCGGCGCTGCAGGGCGGCATCCGTCGTCAGCCGGTCGCCGACCTCGGCGAGCGCTTCGGTCGCCCGCCGGCGCAGCCCGCTCTCGGGATCGTCGAGGGTCGCGAGCAGCCCGCTCTTCGCGGTCTCCCACGCGCGCCCGGCGAGCTCGCGCACGCGCGGCGAGTCGAACACCGCCGACTTCGCGTCTTCGAACCGGCCGATCGTCGCAGGATCGTGCTGCAGCCCGTCACCGAGCCGCTCGAGATAGCCGTCGATCGCGCGGCGAGCCGGATGCTGCGGGTCGGCCCGCACGGCCGCGACGAACTTGACGGCCTCGCCGTAGGCCGCGTCGTCGACGAGCCGGTGCGCGAACGACGGCACCCAGCCCGGCAGGCGGCGCGAAACCAGCCCCTGGAACGCGCTGCGATTCGCCTGCAGCCACGCCGCGATGTTGTCGGCGGCGAGGTCGACGGCGCCGTGATGCGCTCCGGATGCGACCAGCCGCTCGAGCCACGCGCCCAGCGGCGGCCCCCACTCGGGAGCGATGAGGTGCTCGCGCGCGAGGTCCTCGACGATGTCGCGCACGTCGTCGTCGCTCACCGCCCGCAGCACAGCGGCCGCGAGCGCTGAGCCCTCGTCGGCGACGCGACGCGCGTGCGCGGGCTCGCGCAGCCACTCGCCGAGTCGCAGGCCGATCGACGTCGCCTCGAGCTTGGTGCGCACGACATCGCCGCGCAGGAACTCGGTCTCGACGAACTCGCCGAGGTTGCGGCCGATCTCGTCCTTGCGCCTGGGGATGATCGCGGTGTGGGGGATCGGGATGCCGAGCGGATGCCGGAACAGCGCCGTCACCGCGAACCAGTCGGCGAGCGCCCCCACCATTCCGCCCTCGGCCGCCGCGCGCACGTACCCGAGCGCCGGGACCGACTCCTGGAACGTGAACGCGACGGCGAAGACCACGGCCATCAGGATGAGCGCGCCGAGGGCGACCCCCTTCATGAGGCGCAGGGCCCGGCGCCGCTCCTGGTCGGCCGGGCTCAGCAGGCTGGTCGGCGTGCGCGGCATGCGGTCATCCTCGCACGGGCCCGGCTTCGAGCTCGGCGACCCACTCCAGCGCCAGCCGATGCGCGCGGATGCCGTAGTCGAGGGTCGCGCGCTGGAACCGCAGCAAGTCGGCGAACTCCGCGGGCACGTCGACGCGGTCGATGCCCTCGGCGGTGCCGTCGAGCTCGGCGAGGTCGGCGGTGATGCGCTCACGGATGGTCGACAGCACCGCAGCGCGCTCTGCGGTGTCGACGGCTCCGAGGAAGAACACCTTCGCGAGCGCGGTCGTCTCGGCGTCGGAGCCGGTGATCGGATGCCGCATCCACTCCCGCCACTCGCGCTCGCCGTCGGCCGTGATCGAGTAGGGCTTCTGGCCGCGCTCTCCGGGGGAGGCGACATCGACGAGGCCGCGGTCGACGAGCTGGCGCAGCGCGCGCTGGATGCTGCCGAAGCTGGCGCTGTAGAAGAGCGAGACGCCCGCGGTGAACTGCCGCTGCACCGCGTAGAGGGTCAGCGGACCGTGGACGAGCAGCAACCCGAGGATGACGTGTTGCATCTGCGGCCTCCAAGGTGATATCTCTAAGAGAGATACCTATGAGGGATATGACAATGAACGATCATGCCACACCGACCACCGAGCGCGCTCAGCGACTCACCGAGCAGCTGCGCCGCGTCGTCGACCGCGCCGATCGTGCACGCGGCAAGCGCGACCTTCCCGCCGCTCAGGTGCTCGTCACCGCGCCCGGGTTCGAGTTCGCCTCGGGCGAGCGCGCGCGACGCTTCCACAGCGCCAGTGTCGGCAAGCTCGTCACGGCGGTTCGCGCGATGCAGCTCGCGGAGAGCGGCGCGCTCGACCTCGACGCGCCGGTGACGGACCTGCTGCACGGTGCCGAGTGGCGGGGGCTGTTCGTCGTCGACGGTCGTGATCGTGCCCGCGAGGTCACGCCGTGGCACCTGTTGACGCACACGAGCGGCGTCGCCGACTACTTCGAGGGTCGCTCCGACACCGGCATCCCGTTCGATCGCGAGATCGCCGACAACCCCGACCGTCGCTGGACGCCCGACGACCTGCTGGACTACACGCGTCGCCGTCAGCGGCCGGTGGGTGTGCCGGGCGGACGATTCTCGTACTCCGACACCGGCTACGTGCTGCTCGCGCGCATCATCGAAGAGGTCGGCGGCGCGAGCCTCGGCGAGCAGTTCCACCGCGGCGTCTTCGCCTCGATCGGCATGACCGAGTCGGCGCTGCTGTTCCACACGCTCCCCGGCGGGGCGCCCAGCACGTCGGAGACGCCGGCCGCCGACCTCGACATCGCACCCCTGTGGATCGGGCGAGCGGAGCTCAGCCGCGCCGCGAGCCTGTCATGCGACTGGGGCGGCGGGGGTGTCGTCACGACCGTCGACGACCTCGACCGCCTGCTCGCCGCGTGGGGGGAGGGTCGGCTGGTGCCGGCATCCGTTCGCGACCGCATGATCGCCGGCACAGGCAGGTTCCGGCCGGGCATCCGCTACGGCGCAGGCGCAATGACGGTCCGGTACGGCGGGTTCTCGCCGTTCCTGTTCGGGATGCCGCACGCCCACGGCCACCTCGGCGTCACCGCCGCGCACGCCTTCCGGGTTCCGTCGCTCGGGCTGAACGTCGTGCTCAACCTGCACTCGACCCGCGAGATGGTGCGCAGCTTCCGCCTGCACATCGACCTCGTGCGCAAGACGGTCGCCGCGTTGAGCTGAGCGGGGACCTGCCCCCGTCAGCCCTCCACCGGCCCCAACCACGCGGTCGCGACCGTGGAGTGGGCGGACTCGGGGTCGGAGGGGTGGAAGAGGCCGGCGAGCACGTCGCGATACAGGCGGCTGAACTCGTTCCGCGAGAAGTACGACGAGCCTCCGGCGACGAGGATTGCGTCGTCGACGATCGACTTCGCGGTCGTCACCGCGCGGTGCTTCACGCCCGACAGCAGCGAGAACCAGCGCGCACCGTGGTCGGCCAGCTCGTCGACGTCGCGTGTGAGCGCCGCCAGCTGCGGCACGATCGCGTCGTACGCGAGCGCCATGTCGGCGACGCGCCAGCGGATGTCGGGATCCTGGCTGAGCGCAGCGCCCGTCCGCTTCGACGTGCGCGACCGGGCAGCGGCGACAGCGAGGTCGAGCGCGCGCCGTGCGATGCCCGTGTACACCGAGGCGAGCAGCAGCTCGAACACCGAGAAGATGCCGAAGATCAGCGGATCGGGGTTCGGGCCCGGGTCGAGGCGGCGCACGATGCGGTCGGCAGGCGCCACGGCGCCGTCGAGCACGGTCGTGCGCGACTGGGTCGCGCGCATGCCGAGGGTGTCCCAGTCGTCGCGCGTCGTGACCGCGTCGGACCTCGGGATGAACCCGAACACCAGCTTCGGCGCGTCGGGCGACGTCGTGTCGAGCCCGTGCAGCCCGAGCTGCGTCCACACCGGCGCGAGCGACGTGAAGATCTTGGTGCCCGTGAAGGAGTACGAGCCGTCGGCGGCGGGTGAAGCATCCGTGTCGCTGCCGAAGAGCACGAGGTCGTTCCCCGCCTCGCTGATGCCGAACGCGAAGATCTCGCCGGCGACCGCTCCGGTCTGCACGAACCGCAGCGCGTCGTCGCCGCGGTCGGACAGCACCTTCGCGACCCCGGTCCACACGAGGTGCATGTTCACGGCGAGGGCCGTCGCGGGTGCCGCGCCCGCGAGCCGCTGCTGAAGCACGGATGCCTCGGCGAGGCTGAGACCTGCGCCGCCGAGCTCACGCGGGACGAGGATCGCGGTGTAGCCGGCCGCAATGAGGTCGGCGAGGTCGTCGTCGGGGAACGTGTTCTCGCGATCGTGCACGGCGGCGCGCTCGCGGAAGCGCTCGAGCAGGTCGTCGGGCAGCAGGGCGGTCGGGTCGAACGTTGCGGCGGTCACCCCTCCATTCTCCCCGCGCCGCGGGGCTCGGGGTCGTGGCGAAGGATGAGCCGGGCCATCGACGGCTGCGGCCGGGTTCGGGAGACTGAGCCTCATGTCGCGTGTGTCCGAGACCCTCATCCCGCCCGCCCAGCGCCAGACCGCGCACGATGTGCGCGACGCGCTCGACCTCAGCCTCGGCGACGCGCTGAGCAAGCGCACGGGCTTCCTGATCATGCTCGTGCTCTCGGCGGTGATCGCGGTCTCGGGCGTGCTCTCCGACAGCACGGCGACCGTGATCGGCGCGATGATCATCGCGCCCCTCGGCACTCCGATCCTCGGCATCGCGGCCGGATTGGTGACCGGCCGCCGCAGCCTCGTCGTCCGCTCTCTGCTGTGGGTGCTCGCCGGGCTCGTGATCGTCGTGGTGATCGGCTTCCTGATGTCGGCTGCCGTCGCCGACCCGGCCGACGTCCGCACCAACAGCCAGATCGTCGGCCGCACGGCACCCCAGCTGCTCGATCTGCTCGCGGCGCTCGCGACCGGCACCGCAGGAGCCTTCGCGATGTGCCGAAAGGACCTCAGCGCCGTGCTGCCGGGCGTGGCCATCTCGATCTCGCTGGTTCCGCCGCTCGGCGTGCTGGGTGTCTGCGTCGGCGAGGGCGCGTGGTCCGAGGCGTTCGGTGCCCTCATGCTGTTCCTGTCGAACGTCATCTCGCTCGTGATCGCGGGCAGCATCGTCTTCACCCTCGCCGGCTATGCCCGCGAACCCGGATCGTCGCGCACCGCGAACCGCCGGCGCGCCTACGCCATCGTCACGATCCTCTCGCTGGTGATCGCCGTGCCCCTCGTCGTCAACTCGGTCGTCACGGTGACGCTGCAGCACTGGACCGCCGTGATCCGCGACCAGACCGAGGAGTGGCTCGGGGGCGAGGTGCCCCATCGGGTGCGTGGCATCGACTGGGCGGGCACGCGCGCGAACGTCGAGCTGTCGACCGAGGACGGCCGCGTGCCCGACACCTCGGAGCTCACGGACGAGCTGGCCTCCCAGCTGCCGGACTTCGTGACGGTGACGCTGCACGTGGTGCCCGCCGTCAGCTACGACGTGCTGCCGGAGGA
The DNA here is from genome assembly GCA_030425055.1 of Actinomycetes bacterium. Taxonomy (GTDB): domain Bacteria; phylum Actinomycetota; class Actinomycetes; order Actinomycetales; family Microbacteriaceae; genus Microbacterium. The sequence continues at coordinate 14,665 of JAUHVN010000008.1, forward strand.
CTGAGCGAGCCCGCGGCCCTCAGCCGGGGCAGGATGGACGACATGATCTCGACCGACCTCGCCCTCGCCCTGCGCGACGCGGGGCTCGTGTGGCATCCGCAGTCCGGAGACCGGTTCCAGCTCGACGAACCCGAATTCGAGGCCGATGTCTTCACGGTGAGCGAGATGACCATCGAGCCGCGCGAGTACCCGACCGGCCGCATCCTCGCCTTCAACGGCACGACCGAGTGGGCGCTCGACTCCGTCGCCCTCGAGGACGCGCTGTGGCTGCCGCACGAGAGCCAGCTGCGCGAACTGCTGCGCGGCGCGTTCCGGATGCTGCGACGGCAGACCGACACGTACGAGGTCGAGATCGAACTGGCGGGGGAGCGGTTGGTCTTCGATCACCCGGCGCCGGCCGACGCGTACGCCCTCGCGCTGCTGGAGCTGCTGCGCCGCGTGCAGTGACCCGGGCAAGGCCGGCTCACGCGATCGTCGAGACCGGCTGGGTGTCGGGCATCGGGCTCACATCACCGTGGCGCAGGTCGGGGAAGCCGCGCACGAAGATCACCGCGACCACGACTCCGGCGACGGCGAACGCGGTCGCCGCGACATAGGCGCCCTGAGGCCCGACGCCGTCGATGAGGAAGCCCGCGACCGCCGAACCCGCCGCCGCGCCGATGAGCTGGCCGGTGCCGATCCACCCATACGCCTCGGCGGTCTCGCTGAACTTCACGCTCGCCGAGGTCATCGCGAAGATCACCGCGAGGGCCGGCGCGATGCCGATGCCCGCGACGAGCAGGGTGCCGCCGAGCCACCACACGTTGAGCGACACGATCGTGAGCGCGAGGCCGCCGGCGAGGATCGCGAGACGCCGGGCCATCGCCCAGCGCCCGATCGGCAGGTGCCCGAAGGCGAGGCCGCCGGCGAGGCTGCCGATCGAGAACACCGCCAGCACGAGGCCGGCTTCGAGCCCGTCGTGCCCGAACGTCGCGACCACGCCGGCTTCGACGGCCGCGCACGCGCCGATCAGCAGGAATCCGACGACGGTCGCGAGCAGCACGGGCGGCTTGGTCAGCACGCGACCGATGCTGCGGCGGCTGCGGGGGATGCGCACGCGACCGACCTCGGGCGACAGGATGAACCACGCGCCGCCGCCGACGAGGATCACGACGATCAGCAGCAGCGCCGGCACCGTGCCGACCTGGGTGGCGACGAACGTGATGAGCACGGGCGCGACGATCCAGATGATCTCCTGCAGCGAGGCATCCAGCGAGAACAGGGGCGTGAGCTGGCGCGCGGTGACCATCTTCGGATAGATCGTGCGCACCGCAGACTGGATCGGCGGCGTCGACAGCCCCGCGATCAGCCCGAGGGCGATGTACGCGGGCAGCACCATCTCGACGAGCGCGAGGGTCGTCAGCGCGATCGCGCAGATGACGACGGTGATCGTCAGCACGCGGCGCATGCCCCACAGCCCCATCCAGCGACTGGTGACGGGGCCGGCGACGGCCTGACCGACCGAGACGGCGGCGAGCACGAGCCCCGCGGCGCCGTACGAGCCGGTCACCTGCTCGATGTGCAGCAGCACCGCGAGACTCGTCATGCCGCCGGGCAGGCGGGCGGTCAGCTGCGCGGCGATGATCCGCGCGACCCCCTGGGTGCGAAGAAGGTCACCGTAGCCCGCCACGGATAAACGCTACAGCCGGAACGCGGTGGCATCCGACACGCCGCGACACGCCGAAGAGCGTCATCCACAGGCAGATCCGATGTCGGAAGCCCCGTGCAGGATCCCACCTGTGGATGGATGCGGCCGCGGCATCCGGAATCCGCGTGATTCAGGTGTTTTCAGGTTCGCAGCAGTGGCCGCGACTGTGGATGGATCGGTGGACAACCTGTGTTGTACATGAGGACGGCGGTGGAAAACTACACGGATGTAACTACTATCCCTTGTGGTGCTATCCAATGTCCGTACCCATATGTAGTATTGGTCTCCCGGTGGGGGGACTGCCGGACAGATCACCGGATGTGAGGGGAGAAACGGTTCGACATGGCGATCACGGTTTACACGAAGCCGGCCTGTGTTCAGTGCAACGCGACGTACCGCGCGCTGGATGCGAAGGGCCTCGACTACGAGATTCACGACCTTTCGGAGGACCCTGCCGCGCTCGAGCAGGTCAAGGCGCTCGGCTACCTGCAGGCGCCCGTCGTCATCACCGACGAGGACCACTGGTCGGGCTTCCGTCCCGACAAGATCGACGAACTCGCCACGCGTCTGGCGTGACTCGGGTTTCGACGTCGCTCAACCACCGGGCAGGACTGCGCTCGTCAGGAGGGGACCATGACCACGGTCGCTGTCTCCGCGCCGCTGCTGGTGTACTTCTCGAGCGTGTCGGGCAACACCGCCCGGTTCGTCGAGAAGCTCGACGCCCGCAGCATCCGGATTCCGCTCCACGCGGCCGACGGGCCGCTCCGGGTGGACGAGCCCTACATCCTCGTCACCCCGACCTACGGCGGGGGCCAGGGTCGGGGTGAGGAGAAGGGCGCAGTACCCAAGCAGGTCATCCGCTTCCTCAACGACGAACGGAACCGGAGCCTGATCCGCGGGGTCATCTCCGCGGGGAACACCAACTTCGGCGAGCACTTCTGCCTCGCCGGCGACATCATCAGCCGCAAGTGCCGCGTGCCGCACTTGTACCGGCTAGAACTGTTCGGCACGCCGGAAGACGTCGATCGCGTGAGCGACGGATTGGAACGATGGTGGAAGCGGCACTGACAGACACGGACTTCAAGGCGAACCCGCGGTTCGAGGGGATGGACTACCACTCCCTCAACGCGATGCTGAACCTCTACGACGCCGACGGCAAGATCCAGTTCGGCGCCGACAAGCGGGCTGCCCGCGAGTACTTCCTGCAGCACGTCAACCAGAACACGGTGTTCTTCCACTCGCTCAAGGAGCGCCTGGACTACCTCGTCGACAAGCAGTACTACGAGCCGCAGGTGCTGCAGAAGTACCCGTTCGAGTTCATCCAGCAGCTCAACGACCGCGCGTACGGCAAGAAGTTCCGCTTCGAGACGTTCCTCGGCGCGTTCAAGTACTACACGAGCTACACGCTGAAGACCTTCGACGGCAAGCGCTACCTCGAGCGGTTCGAGGACCGCGTCGTGATGACCGCGCTCGGCCTCGCCGACGGCGACCAGGAGCTCGCGACCGCGCTCGTCGACGAGATCATCTCGGGCCGCTTCCAGCCCGCGACCCCGACGTTCCTCAACACCGGCAAGGCGCAGCGCGGCGAGCTCGTGTCGTGCTTCCTGCTGCGCATCGAAGACAACATGGAGTCGATCGCGCGCGGCATCAACTCGGCCCTGCAGCTGTCCAAGCGCGGCGGCGGCGTCGCGCTGCTGCTGTCGAACATCCGCGAGTCGGGTGCGCCGATCAAGCAGATCGAGAACCAGTCCAGCGGCATCATCCCGGTCATGAAGCTTCTCGAAGACAGCTTCAGCTACGCGAACCAGCTGGGTGCGCGCCAGGGCGCCGGTGCCGTGTACCTCAACGCGCACCACCCCGACATCCTGCGGTTCCTCGACACCAAGCGCGAGAACGCCGACGAGAAGATCCGCATCAAGACCCTGTCGCTCGGCGTCGTCATCCCCGACATCACCTTCGAGCTCGCCAAGAACGGCGAGGACATGTACCTGTTCTCGCCCTACGACGTCGAGCGCGTGTACAAGGTGCCCTTCGGCGACATCTCGGTGACCGAGAAGTACCGCGAGATGGTCGACGACCCGCGCATCAAGAAGACCAAGATCAACGCGCGTCAGTTCTTCCAGACGCTGGCCGAGATCCAGTTCGAGTCGGGCTACCCGTACATCATGTACGAAGACACCGTGAACCGCGCCAACCCCATCAAGGGGCGCATCAACATGTCGAACCTGTGCTCGGAGATCCTCCAGGTCAACACGCCGACGACCTACAACGAGGACCTGTCGTACGACCAGATCGGCAAGGACATCTCGTGCAACCTCGGGTCGATGAACATCGCGCTCGCGATGGACGGCGGTGACCTGGGCGCCACGGTCGAGACGGCGATCCGCGCGCTCACCGCGGTGAGCGACCAGAGCCACATCTCGTCGGTGCGCTCGATCGAGGACGGCAACGACCGCTCGCACGCGATCGGCCTCGGCCAGATGAACCTGCACGGCTTCCTCGCCCGCGAGCACATCCACTACGGGTCGGAAGAGGGCCTGGACTTCACGAACATCTACTTCTACACGGTGCTCTTCCACGCGCTGCGGGCCTCGAACCGCATCGCGATCGAGCGCGGTCAGACGTTCGACGGGTTCTGGGACTCGACGTACGCGTCGGGCGAGTTCTTCGACAAGTACACGGATGCCGCATGGCAGCCGCAGACCGAGAAGGTCAAGGAGCTCTTCGCCGGCATGCACGTGCCGACGCAGGAGGACTGGGCGCAGCTGAAGGCCAGCATCCAGCAGCACGGCATCTACAACCAGAACCTGCAGGCCGTGCCGCCGACCGGCTCGATCTCGTACATCAACAACTCGACGAGTTCGATCCACCCGATCGCGTCGAAGATCGAGATCCGCAAGGAAGGCAAGCTCGGCCGCGTCTACTACCCGGCGCCGTTCATGACGAACGAGAACCTCGAGTACTACGAGGACGCGTACGAGATCGGCTACGAGAAGGTCATCGACACGTACGCCGCCGCCACCCAGCACGTCGACCAGGGTCTGTCGCTCACGCTGTTCTTCAAGGACACCGTCACCACGCGCGACATCAACAAGGCCCAGATCTACGCGTGGCGCAAGGGCATCAAGACGATCTACTACATCCGCCTGCGCCAGCTCGCGCTCGAGGGCACCGACATGTCCGAGTGCGTCAGCTGCATGTTGTGATTGCCGTTTGATCAGGCTTTTTCGAGAAGAAGGAAACATGGCTGAGAAGCTGCAGCTCCTGGACCACGTCCAGGCGATCAACTGGAACCGCATCCAGGACGACAAGGACCTCGAGGTGTGGAACCGCCTCGTGAACAACTTCTGGCTGCCCGAGAAGGTGCCGCTGTCGAACGACATCCAGTCGTGGAACACGCTCACCCCCGAGGAGCAGACGCTCACGATGCGCGTGTTCACGGGGCTGACGCTCCTCGACACGATCCAGGGCACCGTGGGGGCGGTCTCGCTGATCCCCGACGCGATCACCCCGCACGAAGAGGCGGTGTACACGAACATCGCGTTCATGGAGTCGGTGCACGCCAAGAGCTACTCGTCGATCTTCTCGACGCTGTGCTCGACGAAGGAGATCGACGAGGCCTTCCGCTGGTCGGTCGAGAACGAGAACCTTCAGAAGAAGGCTCAGATCGTCATGGAGTACTACCGCGGCGACGAGCCCCTCAAGCGCAAGGTGGCCTCGACGCTGCTGGAGTCGTTCCTGTTCTACTCGGGCTTCTACCTGCCGATGCACTGGTCGAGCCGCGCGAAGCTCACCAACACGGCCGACCTCATCCGCCTCATCATCCGTGACGAGGCCGTGCACGGGTACTACATCGGGTACAAGTTCCAGAAGGGACTCGAGAAGGTCGACGAGGCCAAGCGCCAGGACATCAAGGACTACACGTTCTCGCTGCTGTACGAGCTCTACGACAACGAGGTGCAGTACACGCAGGACCTCTACGACGGCGTCGGCCTGACCGAAGACGTCAAGAAGTTCCTGCACTACAACGCGAACAAGGCGCTGATGAACCTCGGCTACGAGGCGATGTTCCCCTCGAGCGTGACCGACGTGAACCCGGCGATCCTGTCGGCGCTGTCGCCGAACGCCGACGAGAACCACGACTTCTTCTCGGGGTCGGGCTCGTCATACGTGATCGGCAAGGCCGAGGCCACCGAGGACGAGGACTGGGAGTTTTGAGCCGAGCCGGGTCAATGCGCGCGGAGCGTGCGTTGACGCGGCGTCGGCTCAAGGTTGAGTAGCGGCGGCGCAGCGCCGCGTATCGAAACCCTTCAGCGAGCCGGGTGACCGTCAGCCGACCACGTCGTCGAGCCAGTCGAGACCGACCTCGGCGGTGCGGGCGCGCGCCATCGGCTGGCAGTGGCGGCCGGCGCCTTCGGCGGCCGGGAAGTGCGCGAGCGTCGAGTGCGGATGCGTCCACTCGGCCAGCGTCGTGGACTGGCCCGGCCAGAACTGCTCGCCGTCGGGGTCGGTGATGAGCAGCGGCGTGTCGATCGCCGCCGCCTGCTGCGGCGTCAGTCGGTAGTCGAGCACGGCGCGGTAGGCGACGCTCAGGCGAGCAGCGGACCCGTACGGCCGGGCGCGGAAGCGCAGGATCGCGGCGGTCGTCGGGTCGCCCGACAGCTCGTCGTCCATGATCCGGTCGAAGGTCTCGTCCTCTCCGGCGCGGACCAGGTCGATGAGCTCGTCGGGCATGCGGCGCACCCAGCTCGCCGACACGTCGACGACGCCGGGATCCGCGACAGCGGCGGCGAACCGGTGCTCGGCGGTGAGGGCGCGCGGCACCCAGTATCCCGACTGGCTGACGCCCCACACCGCCAGACGCGGCGCATCGACGTCGGGCCGCGCGCACAATGCGTCGACGACCGGGGTCAGCACGGCCTCCCAGTCCGGACGGAAGGGCACGTCGTGCTCGAACAGCTGCGACTGCTGACCCGGTCCGTCGTAGACGAACACCGCCCAGCCTCGTGCGAGGGCGGGTCTGCCGAGGTCGGTCCACAGTCGGCTGACGGCTTCGTCGCTGCCGTTGTTGAGCACGAGAGTGCGGTGCGGCCCCTCATTCCGAGGCAAGAACAGCAGCCCGGTCAGCGCGGCCTCGTCGTAGGGGATCGCCACCTCTTCGACAGCGTGACCGCACAGGCCGACGAAAGCCGTCCACGCCCGGCGGTGCAGGCGGAAGGCGGTCTTCACGGCCGCGTCGCCGTCGAGCGCGGCGGCGGCCGACACGGCGAAGCCGAGGTAGTTGGCGGCGCGCAGCATCCGCGAGGCCGCGGTCGCTCGGTGTCCGGCTGCGTCCGCGGCATCCGCTTCGGCCAGCACGCGTTCGCCGAGGCCGAGCCACGCCGCGTGCCACGCGATGTGGTCTCCGGCGGCGACGTCGGCGACGGCGGCGAGCACTTCGCCCGGCTCGGCCCCGCCGTGCACGCTGTGGCCCAGGGCGAGCCGCACGTCGAAGTCGAAGCCGTCGTCTGCGGCGAAAGGCGCTCGGAACGGCGTGGCGAGCGGGTCGGTCATCGGTCCTCCTCCACGCGACGGGTCAGCGCCCGAGGGCGTCCCAGTCGACGTCGATCGCGCCGGGATGCGACACCGAGACGCGCGCGGGCAGCACCTGGCCGATGCGCGGCCACGACTGCGGTCGGGTGACGACGGCTGTGCGGACGATCCGGTCGTCGACGCCGAGGGCTTCGACGAGCAGTTCGAGCGCGCACTCCTGGAAGCGGCCGCGCGGCGCCGGATCGGAGGCGGACACCACGGTGACCGTGCCCGCGACGGACTCGGCCATCGGGTCGCCCGTCAGCTTCTCGAGGGCGTGTGCGAAGTCGTCGAGGTCGGACACGTCCTCAACGGTAGTCGGTGCGGCGGATGCGGCGCGCTCCGCCCCGACCGTGCCGCGGCATGCTTACCTGGACGCATGAGGACAGTCGCGCGTTGGATGCTCGCCGCAGCAATGGTGTTCGCCGGGATCAGCCACCTGTTCTGGGCCCGCAAGGAGTTCCAGGCGCAGGTGCCCGATTGGACCACCGAGGTCACGACCCTCGACAAGGATGCCGTGGTCGTGGCATCCGGGGTCGTCGAGGTGATGCTCGGCGGCGCGCTCGTCGCCCTGCCCCGCTCGCGGTCGACGATCGGCGCCATCCTCGCCGCCTTCTTCGTGGCGGTGTTCCCCGGCAACATCGAGCAGTACACGCGGCGCCGCGACGGGTTCGGCCTCGACACCGACCGCAAGCGGCTCATCCGGCTCTTCTTCCAGCCCGTGCTCGTCGCATGGGCGTTGTGGTCGACACGGCGGTGACCGCCATCCCTCGCGCCTAGGCTGGAGGTACCCCCCCGACCCGAGGAGACCGGTGTTCCGCACGCCCCTGAATCTGTTCCGAGTGCTGGCGATCGCGGAGGCGATCTCGTGGACGCTGCTGATCGCGGGACTCATCCTGCGCGCGACGTCGGACCTCGCGATCGCCGTGACGATCGGCGGCGGCATCCACGGGTTCGTGTTCCTCTCGTACGGCGCGACCGCGATCCTTGTGGCGAAGAACCAGCGCTGGGGAGTGTGGCCGGCCGCGGTCGCGATCGTGAGCGCCGTCATCCCGTACGCGACGATCCCGACCGAGATCTGGCTGCACCGCAGCGGACGGCTGCGCGGCGACTGGCGGCTCACCCGCACCGACGATCCGAGGGATGCCGCGTGGCACGACCGCCTCATGCGCTGGTTCCTCGCGCGGCCGTGGGTGCTCGGCGTGCTCATCGCCCTCGCGGTGATCGTGCTGTACGTGGCGCTGCTGCTGATCGGTCCGCCCGGCGGCCGGGACTGATCCGGAGCACGGGGGAATAGGGCTGCACACCCTGCGTTGAAGTTGACACGACCGCGCTCAAGTTCGAGAAGCGCGCGGCCGTCCGACATGCAGGAGGCACCGTGCCCGAAGACTTCACCCCCGGCGACAGCGCGTTCGACGACTTCCTCGCCCGCTACCTCGCGGGAGAGCGCGCCCGCGTCGAGCGCTCGATCGACCTCAGCCGCTTCCTCGGCGCGCGCACGCAGGACATCCTGCAGCGCGCCGGACGTTTCGCGCTCGAGCGCGGCCAGCGCGAGCTGGACGCGCTGCATGTGCTGCGGCTGCTCGTCGACGAGACCCCGGCGAAGGACGCGGTCGAGCGCATCGGCGCCGACCCCGCAGCGATCGCCCGCGCGGCCGAGGAGCGTCTGCCGCAGGCATCGGCACCCGCCGACGTCGACGGGGCGGTCATCACCCCCTCGGTGCAGCGCGCGCTGTTCCACGCCTACCAGGTCGCCCGCTCGTCGGGCTCGACCTACGTCGACCCCGAGCACCTCTTCTTCGCGATCGTGCTCGCGCAGGACACCCCGGCCGGCCAGGTGCTGGCGCGCGCCGGCGTGACCGCCGAAGCGCTCACCCAGGGCATGCGCGAGACGGTCACCCCCTCGGGCGCTCCGGCTGAGCAGCAGACGGATGCCGCGGCATCCGACACCCCGATGCTCGACAGGTTCGGCACCGATCTGACCGCGCGCGCCGAGGCGGGCGACCTCGACCCGGTGATCGGCCGCGCCGACGAGATCGAGCAGACGATCGAGATCCTCAGCCGCCGCACCAAGAACAACCCGGTGCTGGTCGGTGAGGCGGGCGTCGGCAAGACGGCGATCGTCGAGGGCCTGGCCCGCGCGATCGTGGCGGGCGATGTGCCCCAGCAGCTCGTCGGCAAGCGCGTCATCGCGCTCGATCTGCCCGCGATGCTCGCCGGCACCCGCTACCGCGGCGACTTCGAAGAGCGCCTGACGAACACGATGGACGAGATCGCCGCGCGCAAGGGCGAGCTGATCGTCTTCGTCGACGAGGTGCACACCGTCGTCGGCGCCGGCGGAGGCGGAGACGGCGCGATGGACGCCGGCAACATCCTCAAGCCCCGTCTCGCGCGCGGCGACCTGCATCTGGTGGGCGCCACGACGCTGCGCGAGTACCGGACCATCGAGAAGGACCCGGCGCTCGAGCGCCGCTTCCAGCCCGTCAAGGTCGGCGAGCCGTCGATCGAGGACGCCGTGCTCATCCTGCGCGGCCTGCGCCCGGCGTACGAGGCGCACCACGCCATCGCCTACACCGACGACGCCCTGCGCGCCGCCGTCGAGCTCAGCGACCGCTATCTCACCGAGCGCGTGCTGCCTGACAAGGCGATCGACCTGATCGACCAAGCGGGCGCGCGGCTGCGTCTGAAGCTGGGCGTGCCGGTGCACACCGAGGAGCTGCTGGCGACGCTCGCCGAGCTCGAGGCCGACAAGAACGCCGCCGTGTCGGCGGAGCGCTACGAAGAGGCCTCGCGCATCCGCGACGAGATCGCCGCGGTGCAGCAGAAGCTGGATGCCGCCACCAAGGCGCCGAAGCAGCCGAAGGCCGTCGTCGACGAGCCCGAGATCGCCGCGGTGATCAGCCGGGCCACCGGCATCCCGGTCAACCGCCTCACCGAGACCGAGCGCGAGCGGCTCGCGTCGCTCGAGGACGAGCTGCACGACCGCGTCATCGGGCAGGACGAGGCCGTCGCCGCCGTCGCGAAGGCGGTGCGCCGCAACCGCACCGGTATGGGCGACGCGCGCCGGCCGGTCGGTTCGTTCCTGTTCCTCGGGCCGACCGGCGTCGGCAAGACCGAGCTGGCCAAGGCCCTCGCCGCCAGCCTGTTCCACGACGAGTCCGCCGTGATCCGCTT
>JAUHVN010000312.1 GCA_030425055.1 Actinomycetes bacterium
GTCGCAGCGGCCGGATGTCGGACGCGCAGGAGCGGGCGTGGAGCGAGCTGTCGCCGCGCTACCTGCTGCCGGCGCCGCGGGCGGAGGCGGCCACCAGCATCCGACCGGGCTCGACGATCGACCCGGCGCAGGTCTGGGGCCGCGAGGCGCCGCTGATCGTCGAGATCGGGTCGGGACAGGGCCACGCGATCGTCCACGCCGCGACGGGGCGGCCCGACGACGACTTCCTCGCCGTCGAGGTCTTCCGTGCGGGGCTGGCCCGCACGATGCTCGACGCCGACCGCGCCGGCGCGACCAATCTGCGCCTCGTCGAGGCGAACGCTCCTGAGGTGCTGCAGCATCTGCTGCCGCCGGGGTCGGCTGCCGAGGTCTGGGTGTTCTTCCCCGACCCGTGGCACAAGAAGAAGCACACCAAGCGCCGCCTCGTCGTGCCCGAGTTCGCCGCGATCGCGGCCGACGCGCTGCGCGACGGCGGGATGCTGCGCCTCGCCACCGACTGGGAGGACTACGCGCTGCAGATGCGCGCCGTGCTCGATGCGGCACCGCAGTTCGAGCGCGACTTCGACGGAGAGTGGGCCGAGCGTTTCGACGGTCGCGTGCTGACGGCGTTCGAGCGCAAGGGCGAGCGGGCGGGGCGCAGCATCCGCGACCTCGCCTATCGGCGCGGAGCGCGCAGGTGAGGGCGACCGGGCCGATCCCGGTGTCGGTCCCGCCGCGCCGCGACCCGTGGCGCTTCGTGCGGCCGCTCGGCCATCGCGACTTCCGGATGCTGTTCGGCGCAGTCGTGCTCTCGATCTTCGGCGCCGGCATGTGGGCGGTCGTCATGGTGTACACCGTCATCGGCGCCGGGGGCACCGCCGTCGATCTGTCGCTCGTGGCCGCCTCGATGGCGGTCGGGCTGCTGCTGTGCGCCATCCCCGGCGGCATCGCGGCCGACCGGCTCTCGCGCCGCGGCATCGTGCGCGTGGTCGAGCTGCTCAACCTGCTCGCGACCGGTTCGGTCGCCGTCGCCGGTGCCCTGGGCGCGGTCACGATCCCGCACCTCGCGATCGCCGCGTTCGTCATCGGCGCCGGTGCGGGGTTCTTCTTCCCCGCCTACAGCGCGATCCTGCCCCGTCTGCTGCCGCCCGAGCAGCTGCTCGCCGCGAACGGCCTCGAGGGTGCGATCCGCCCCGCCCTCCAGCAGGCCGCGGGCCCGGCCGTCGCGGGCGTCGTCGTCGCGGCGGTGATCGCGCCCGCCCATGCGGCGTTCGTCATCGCGGGTGCGCACGCGCTGGCGCTCGTGCTGCTGATGTTCGTGCGCCCCGAGCCGCCCGACGACGTCACGGATGCCGGCGTCGACGCGCCCGCCACCGACACGACGTCGGCGCGCGGGGTCTTCCATGACCTCAGGGAGGCCGTCGTCTTCACGCTGCGCACGCCGTGGCTGCTGTGGACCCTGCTGTACGCGACGATCTGGGTGCTGGTGACCATGGGCCCGGAGGAGGTGCTGCTCCCGTTCGTCACGCGCGATCGCATCGGCGAGGATCCGCGGCTGTTCGCGTTCCTGCTCGCGGCGATCGGCATCGGGGGCGTCGTCGGATCGATCGTGGTGTCGTCGATGAAGCTGCCGCGGCGCTACCTCACGGTGATGAACCTCGTGTGGGGGTTCAGCACGCTGCCGATGATCGTGCTCGGCGTGACGGACGTGTACTGGCTGATGGTGCTGTCGTGCTTCCTGATCGGGTTCGGCTTCAGCTACGGCAACGTCATATGGGGCACGCTGCTGCAGCGTCGGGTGCCCCGTCACATGCTCGGACGCGTGTCGAGCCTCGACTTCTTCGTCTCGCTCGCGCTCATGCCGGTGTCGATGGCGCTCGCGGGCCCCGTCGCCGAGATCGTGCCGATCCCCGTCATCTTCCTCGTCGCCGGTCTCGTGCCCTTCCTGCTCGCCTTCGTCGTGATCGCCGTCGCCCGCATGCCGCGCGATGAGATCGCCCACCCCCTGGACGCCTGACATGCCCGCCCCCTCCGTCGCCCTGCCCGTCCGTCCCGCCTGGTCGTGGGGTCTCGTCCCGGCTCTGCTGGCGTGCCTCGCCGCGCCCGGCTTCTTCGTGCTGCGGGTGCCGTGGGTGGGCTGGCTGCTGCTCGCGGCGGCGCTCGTGACCGCGGTGCTGCTCGAGCGTCGTGGCGCCTCGGCCGGGCCGACCGCGCGGGAAGAGGCATCCGCTGCTCGGGAGCCGAGCCTGGTGCGCGACCTGTCGCTCATCGCCGTCGGCATGCTGATCGTCAGCGCGATCCCGCTCGAGGCCGAGCTCGACAACCTGGCCATCGTGCGGTTCGCGGTCGCGCTCGGGGGAGCGGTCGCCGTGCCGTACGCGATCTCGCGGTGGATCTACCGCGATCACGCGATCCGGTTCCCGTGGCGCGGGGGCGGCCGCTGGACCCGCTTCCAATGGCTGTGGCTGGTCGCCGTCCTGGTGCTGGGGTGGCTGATCCTGCCGTTCTACTTCATCAGTTCGGGCGTCTACCTCAACTGGCCGGTCGTCGACACCCCCGACCTCATCGCCCGCCTCTTCGTCGGTGTCGGCGCCGTGGGCATCTGGGACGAGCTCTTCTTCATCTGCACCGTCTTCGCGCTGCTGCGCCGGCACTTCCCCGACTGGCAGTCGAACCTCCTGCAGACGATCGTGTTCGTCTCGTTCCTGTGGGAGCTCGGATACCGCGCGTGGGGGCCGCTGCTCACGATCCCCTTCGCGCTGCTGCAGGGCTTCATCTTCATGCGCACGCGGTCGCTCGCCTACGTCGTCACCGTGCACCTGCTCTTCGACGCCGTCGTCTTCGCCGTGCTCGTGCACGCCCACAACCCCGGGATGCTGGACTGGCTGTTCTTCGTCTCGCCATAGGCGGACTGCACCGGATCTGCACAGGTGCGGCCGGTACCATCTCACGCGGGCCTCACCCCGGCCCCCGGACGACGGATCAGTACCCGGTGCGCGACAAGACTGGCCATGGAGGCGAGTCCCATGTCGTGGGTCATCCTTGTCATCTCCGGAGTCCTCGAGGCCGTATGGGCCACGGCGCTGGGTCGCAGCGAGGGGTTCACCAAGCTCTGGCCGAGCGTCGTGTTCGGCGTCACGCTCGTCGCGAGCATGGGCGGCCTTGCGTGGGCGATGCGCGAGATCCCGACGGGCACCGCGTACGCGGTGTGGGTGGGCATCGGCGCCGCGCTCACCGTCGGGTGGGCCATGGCGACCGGCGAAGAGGCGTTCTCGATCGTGCGGATGCTGCTCATCGTGGGCCTGGTCGGCTGCGTCGTGGGGCTGAAACTGGTCGGTCATGAGTAGTGAGACATCTCACCTTCATGTTGACGTCGAGGTGACTTCCCGGTGAACACTTGACCTTCGATCCGGGCAGGTCCACCATCATGTCAGCGGACAGTGCACGGAGACGGAAGATCCCGCAAGGGGTCGGAAACGGAAACCACAGTTCGCGGACGATCGCCCCGGGGTC
>JAUHVN010000313.1 GCA_030425055.1 Actinomycetes bacterium
ACCGGCCGTGCGGCCGCTCACGCTGCTCGGCATGGGCCTCGTCGCCTTCGGCCTCGCGTGCGCGATCGCGTCGTGGGTGCTGCTGGCCGTCGCGGGCTGACCCCAGCGCGTCAACCGCGGGGGAGGGCGCGCACGCGGTTGTTGCGTGGGTTGTGCTCCAGTTCGACGAGGCCCAGGGCCTCGAGCAGCGGCGGCACATACATCCCGAACCGTCCGCGGTACCCCTTGCGCTGGCCGTACCAGCCGCCGACCGGGTTGTCCGGCGACCGGCCCCAGGCTTCGACCGTGCCGTCGGCGGGCTCCTTCTTTTCATCGGCGGCGCCCAGCGGCATCCAGTCGCCGTGTGCAACGAGCATCGCGTGCAGGTCGTCGATCGCGCGGGCCAGGTAGGTGAGCCGAGTGCTGCCGACCTGGCAGACGAGCAGCGGCGGATCGGCCTCGTCGTCGCGGTGGATCGAGTACTGCGACGACAGCGGTGCCGTCTTCAGCTGCCAAGGATCGTCGGCGGTCCCGCTTCCCGACCAGTGCGTGTCCATGGTGTCCTCCTCGCCGTCGGGCGACGTCCCCAGTGTGGAGCGCCCGCGGCTCGGCCGCAACGGGTCACGCGGGCAGGCGGTACGAGGGTAGTCCGCGACGGCGGATGAGCCACTCGGCGACGATCAGGTTGGGCAGCCACGCGAGGAACGGCACCGCGGCATAGGCGTTGGCGAACGCCGACTCGAACTCCCACGGCATCCCGAGCCACAGCGGTGTGAGCAGCATGAGGGGCAGCCAGATGCGCAGGGTGACGGCCGCGAAGGTGAGCGCGTAGTTGCGGATCATCCACGCCTGATGCGACGCGACGTCGCGACGACGGATGCTGCGGTATGCGCGCCAGCCGGTCACCAGCCACAGCACGCCGAGCGCGCCGAATCCGAACAGCCCGACCCAGCCTGCGGGGCTGAACGGGGCGATCACGACACCGGCGACGCCGCCGATCGCGACGGCGATCAGGTAGATGCGGCCCGTGGTGCGGTGCACGCGCGGCATCCGGTCGCGAAGTCCGCGCCAGAACTGGAACGGACCCACGATCAGTGCGAGCGCACCGGCGGCGATGTGCAGGTACAGGGCGACCTGCACGGGCAGCGGCTTGACGGCGTAGTCGGCGGCGAGGCCGACGCCCTGCGCCGCGAGCTCGTCGAGCGAGCCGGTGAAGTAGGGGATGGCGGCGAAGGCGGCGACGCCGAGGGCGAGCAGGATGACGAAGGTCCAGCCGACGCGCGAACGGGCAGGGGCGAGGGTGGTGGTGCTCATGGGCCCTCACGGTACCGCTACCGGTCCATGCCCTTCACGGGGGTTGGCCCCCGGATGCCGCGTGGGGCGAGCCTCAGGCGAGCGCGAGCATCCCGCCCGCGACCAGTGCCAGGGCCAGGCCGACCCACTGCACGGATGCCACGCGCTCGCGCAGCACGATCGCCGCGAGCACGATGGTGCCGGCGGGATAGAGGGCCGTGAGCGCTGACACGATCGACAGGTCGCCGAGGCGCAGGGCGAGGAGCATCATCGTGTTCGCCCCGGCGTCGAGGATGCCGCAGCCGATCGCGAGCCACCACGCGGCGCGGACCGTCGACGGGGGCCCGCTGGGCACCACCGCATCGGCCGGTGCGGCGTGCTCGAGGTCGGCGTGGCCGGTGGGCGTGGCGCCGAGGCGTGCCCCCTGGGCGTGCAGCGCGGAAAGCGCTGGCTGACCGCGGCGCACGGTGCGGAGCATGAGGGCGGCGACGATGACGAGCGCGAGCACCGTGTTCGTGGCACGGGTCATGACCAGCGGCATGAGCCCGCTCTCGTCGCTGGTGCGGTCGATCGCGATGAGGAATCCGCCGATCGCGAGACCGGCCCCGATCGCCATCAGCAGGCCCCGGAGGCTCGGGCGAACGACCTTCGCGCCGGGGATGAAGCCGACCAGGACGACGGCGACGAGCGCCACCGCGAGTCCGAGGTAGCCGATCGCGGTGAGCTCCTCCTGGTTGACGAGCAGCCCCCACAGCATGGGAGCGATCGCGGAGACGATGGCGGTGAGCGGCGACAGGATGCTCATCGGCCCGATCGCGAGGCACGCGTACAGGAGCAGGATCGCGATGAAGCCGAACACACCTGCGACCACGCCCCACCCGACGTCGCGCGGCGTCCACTGCCCGCCGACGACGGGCAGGGCGAGGCCGAGCAGCACCAGTCCTGACACGGCCGCGACGGCGGTGACGGCGATCGACCGCAGACGACGCGCGGCCAGACCGCCGAGGAAGTCGGCGGCGCCGTAGACGAGTGCGCCCGCGAGGGCGATCGCTGCGGAGATCATCGGCCCCAGCCTAGGGGTTGCGCGAAACCCAAAGTAGCTAGATAAGCTAGCAATATGCGTTCGACTCAACCGACCCGCTGGCTTCGCGTCGGCATCCCGGTCCTGCTGGTGCTGGTGTGGCTCGTGGGGGGCTCCATCGGCGGCCCCTATTTCGGCAAGGTGGATGAGGTCTCGTCGAACGACCGGTCGAGCTTCCTGCCGTCGAGCGCCGACGCCACGCAGGTCAACGAGCAGCTGCCCGGCTTCCTCGGCGACGACGCGCTCCCCGCCGTCCTGGTGGTCACCGGCGCCGGCGAGTTGACCGAGGACGAGCTCTCCGAAGTGGCCGAGCTCGTCGACGAGATCGCCGGTCTCGACGGCATCCAGGGCGACGTCTCACCCCCGATTCCGTCCGACGACGGCGAGGCCGTGCAGGTCTTCGTTCCCATCGACGCGAGCGCCGACATCGACGAGGTGGTCGGTGAGATCCGCATGCTCGCCGTCGAAGACCTCGCCGCTCCGCTCGAGGCGTGGGTGACGGGGCCCGCAGGGTTCACCGCAGATCTCGTCGAGGGCTTCCTCGGCATCGACGGGCTGCTGCTGGCCGTTGCGCTCATCGCGGTCTTCCTGATCCTCGTGGTGGTCTACCGCTCTCCGCTGCTGCCGGTCCTGGTGCTGATGACGAGCGTCTTCGCACTGTGCGTCGCGCTGCTCACGGTGTGGTGGCTGGCGTACGCCGGCATCTTCGTGCTCAACGGGCAGGTTCAGGGCATCCTGTTCATCCTCGTGATCGGCGCGGCGACCGACTACGCGCTGCTCTACGTCGCGCGCTTCCGCGAGGCGGTCGCCGAGGGCAGGCGCCGTTGGGATGCCACGCTCACGGCGTGGCGCGGATCCTTCGAACCCATCCTCGCGTCGGGCGGCACCGTGATCGCGGGTCTGCTGTGCCTGCTGCTCAGCGATCTCGCGACCAACCGCGCCCTCGGGCCCATCGCGTCGATCGGCATCGCCTTCTCGCTGCTGTCCGCCCTCACCTTCCTGCCCGCTCTGCTCGCGCTCGTCGGCCGCGCCGCGTTCTGGCCGTTCATCCCCAAGGAGCCGCTCGCGACGATCCCCGACGACCTCACTCGGCCGGTCCGCGGACTGTGGCCGCGTCTGGCCCGGTTCGTGGCC
>JAUHVN010000314.1 GCA_030425055.1 Actinomycetes bacterium
CTGTCGGTGGGCACGGCGCTCGTCGCAGGCGCACCCCTGCTGCTGCTCGACGAGCCCACGTTCGGACAGGATCGCGCCCGCGCCGACGAGCTGCTCGGCCTGCTCGCCCAGGTGAATCGCGAGGGCACGACGGTCGTCATCGTCACGCACGACATGCAGCTGGTCACCGAGTACGCCGATCGCACAATCGTGCTCAGCGACGGCCGGCTGCTCGCGGCGGATGCCACGGCGTCCGTCTTCGACGACGCCGACCTGCTGGCGCGAGCCGGCCTGCGGCTGCCGCCGCTGCGGCAGGCCCTGCACGGCCTGACGGGGCATCCGGATCTCGCGACGGTCACCCGGATCGGTGACCTGCCGGGCGGTGCCGGATGACCGCGCCGATCCTCGTGAGCGACCCCTACGCCGACCTCGCGCCCCGGGGCTCGCGCCGCTTCCTGTACGCGCTCAATCCCCTCGCGAAGATCGCGGCGGTCGTGCCGGCGATCATCGCGCTGGTGTTCGTGCGGGACCTCGTCACGCCGCTCGCCGTGCTCGCGCTCGCGTACGGGATGCTGCTCATCGGCGCGCGGTTCACGGCGCGGACCGCCCTGCTGCTGCTCGTCGGCCTTCCCGCCGCGATTGTGCTGCTGGGGGCGGGACTGGCCGCGTGGACCGACACCGCGCTCGTCGACGACACCGCGCTCGTTCTGCAGGTCGGCCCCTGGAGCCTGTACGCCGGGGCGCTCGAGATCGGCTACGCGACAGCCGTGCGCCTCGCCGCCATGGTCGCGCTCGCGCTCATCGCCGGGTTGACGACATCCGGCCCCGACCTGGTGCGCGCCACCGTCCAGCAGCTGCGCGTGCCGTACCGCATCGGCTACACCGCGCTCGCGGCGTTCCGCTTCGTCCCTCGCTTCGGCCACGAACTCGAGGTGATCCGCCAGGCGCACCGCGTGCGCGGCGCCCACGGCGGACGCGGTCCGTTCGCGGCGATCGCCCGCTGGTTCGGCTACGTCGTGCCGCTGCTGGCGGGTGCGATCCGCCACGCCGAGCGGGTCGGCCTGGCGATGGACGCTCGCGCGTTCGGGGCCTTCCCCGACCGCACCGAGCGGCACCTCGTGCCGTGGCGCACACGCGACACGGCCTTCGTGGTCGCGTTCCTCGCGGCATCCGCCACGATCTTCGCCGTGTTCTTCCCGTGGGGTCTCGCGTGAGACCGCGCGGGCGCCGCTTCGTCTCGTCGCTGCGCTCCTCGCTCAGCGACCTCGAACCTGCGGGTCGCTGAGCGAGCGAAGCGAGACGAAGCGCGCCCTACTTCTTGCCGACGATCTGGCGCGAGACCAGGTCGCGCATGATCTCGTTGGTGCCGCCGTAGATGCGGTGCACGCGGGCGTCGAGGTAGGCGCGGGCGATGGGGTATTCGGTGATGTAGCCGTATCCGCCGTGCATCTGCACGCCGGCATCCAGCAGCTCGGCCTCGCGGTCGGTCGACCAGAACTTGACCTTCGCGGCCTCTTCGGCGGTGAGCTTCTGGTCCTTGTAGAGCATCATCGCGCGGTCGTTGTACGCCCACACGACGTCGACCGTCGTGGCCATGTCGGCGAGCGTGAAGCGCGTGTTCTGGAAGTCGGCGATCCGCTCGCCGAACGCCTCGCGGCTGATCACGTAGTCGCGCGTCCACGCGAACGCGGCCTCGCACGCGGCGGCCGCGGCGACACCGATCGACAGGCGCTCGAGGGGCAGGTTCATCATGAGCTGGATGAAGCCGAGGCCCTCCTTGCCGCCGATGAGGTTCGCATCGGGCACGAAGACGTCGCTGAACGACATCTCGGCCGTGTCCCAGCCGTGGAAGCCCATCTTCTCGAGCTTCTTGCTGTGGTCGAAGCCCTCCATGCCGTCCTCGAGGATGAGCAGGCTGAAGGCGTCGGGGCGATTGCCCTCGCCGGTCTTGACGAACGTGACGACGATGTCGGCGGTCTTGCCCGACGAGATGAACGTCTTGGCGCCGTTGACGATGTAGCCGCCGTCGACCTTCTTCGCCGTCGTCTTGATGCCGCGCAGGTCCGAGCCCGCGCCGGGCTCGGTCATCGCGAGCGCGCCCAGGATCTCGCCGGTGGCCATGCCGGGCAGCCACTTCTCCTTCTGCTCCTGCGTGCCCATGTGCACGATGTAGGGCACGGCGAGGTCGTCCTGGATGCCGAGGGCACCGGCGAGCGAGCCGTGGCCGGCGCCGATGACCTCCTCCATGACGATCGCGCGGAAGCGGTAGTCCTGCAGCATCCCCGCGCCCCCGAACTCCTCGGGAACCGAGAGCCCGATGATGCCCGCCTCACCGGCGGCGAGCATGGTCTCGCGGTCGACCTCGCCGTCGCGATCCCACTGGCGGCGCTTCTCCTCGGTCGCGTACCGCTTGATGAACTCCTTGACGACATCGCGGAATGCGTCGTGATCCTCGTCGTAGATGTCCCGTTCCATGACCGTCCTCTCGGGTGGGCAGCATCGCCGTTGCGATTCTATGCAGACGTTCGCGGGGCGAACCGGTGCCGTTGTGGGATTCCGTGCCACATCCGGCGGTACCGGATGCCGCGATTGTGGGATGCCGTCATCAGTTGATGATCGCGATGAAGTCGGGCAGACCCATGCCGAAGTTGATGCGCACCGTCGGCAGCGCGAGCTTGTCGGCGCCGGCGCGCACGTATCCCCAATCGACGGTGCGCGCCATCTCGAAGCCGGCCTGACGCAGGCCCTCCTTGGAGGTCTCGTTGTAGTGGCCGTACGGGTACGCCATCACTTCGCGGACACCGCCGACCACCTCGACCGACTTCTCCATGTCGGCGGCGATCTCGTCGGCCGTCCAGTTCACCATCCGGCCCTGCCCGTTCGCCCCGGCGGTGTGCATGTCGTGGGTGTGAGACCGCTGGATCACGTACGGGTTCGGCGGCGGCCCGGGATAGGCCGACGTGATGACGAACGATGTCGTGAGGATCCTGTGCTTCTCGACGACGGGCGCCGCGAGGTTCGTCCAGGTCGCGTCGCCGTCGTCGTCGGTGACGATCGCGCAGATCTTCGGGATGAACAGCCGCCCGTCGATGAAGGCGCTGAGCTCGTCCCACGTCGGCAGATAGACGTCGTTCTCGGCGAGATAGGCCATGTGGGCGTCGAAGTCGCCGATGTACGCGAAGTTGCCGCGCAGCCAGCCGCTCTCGCCCTCGGGCTTGGTGGTGAACTGGTGGTACATGAGGATCGGCACGCCGACGTCGAGCGCCGCGACCTCCTCGGGCGTCTTCCATGCGGCGTGCAATGTCTGCTGCCGATCGGCGGCGCACGCGACCATGTCGGCGCCGTTGGTGCGCTGGGCAACCGCGTACGCGGCCGCGTCGTCGGCCGTCGCGTACCAGCCGGCGAACACCAGGCCCTCGCGCGACGGGATCGGCAGCGCCTGGTAGAGCGTGCCCGAGGTCTGGAGCATCGGTGCGAGGTCGATGCCCTCTCCCGTGAAGCTGA
>JAUHVN010000315.1 GCA_030425055.1 Actinomycetes bacterium
GCTGCTCTTCCTCGACGAGCAGACGACGGGCTTCGACCCCGTCGCCCGCCGCGAGTTCTGGGCGATGATCCGGATGCTGTCCGCCGAGGGCACCACGATCCTGCTGACCACCCACTACCTCGACGAGGCGGCGCATCTCGCCGACCGGGTGGGGATCGTCGTGGGCGGTCGGCTGCGTGCGATCGGTCCCGTCGACGAGATCGGCGGCACGCACGCCCGTGTGCCGATCGTGCGCTGGCGAGACGGCGGCGACGCCCACGAGCGGCGCACGGCCGAGCCCGCGGCGTTCGTGGCCGAGCTGGTCGCCCGCACGGGGGCAGAGCCCGCCGACCTCGAGATCATCCGACCCTCCCTCGAGGACATCTACCTCGGCCTCGTGGCCGAGGACGCCGAACAAACCGAGAACACCGACGGCGCCGACGCATCCGACGCGGATGCCGCGCCGGCCCCCAGCCTGGAGACGAACCGATGAGCACCCTGACCCAGACCCCCGCTGCGACCGCGCAGCGCCAGACCGGCCGCGGTCGCGGCATCCTCGCAATGGGGGTGTGGCGCGCCCGCTTCGAGCTGACGCAGTACTTCCGCTCGATCGACACCGTGGTCTTCACCTTCGCCTTCCCGATCCTGCTGCTCGGCCTCATGTCGGTGGCGTTCGGCGGCGACGGCGACATGCAGCCCGCACCCGGTCTGCCGCCCGTGCCGGTCGCGCAGCTGTACCTGCCGGCGATGCTGGCCGCCGGGCTCCTGCTCTCGGGCCTGCAGAACCTGGCGATCGACATCGCGGTCGAGCGGTCGGAGGGCATGCTCAAGCGCCTGGGCGCGACGCCCCTGTCGCCGGTGAGCTACTTCATCGGCAAGATCCTGCAGGTCGGATTCACCGGTATCCTGCAGGCGACGGCCATCATCGCGTTCGCCGCGATCGTGTTCCAGGTGCCGCTGCCGACCGAGCCCGAGAAGTGGCTCACGTTCGCGTGGGTGTTCGTGCTCGGCATCACGGCGTCGGCGCTGCTGGGCGTCGCCCTCTCGGCGGTGCCGCGGTCGACCCGCAGCGCGACCGCGGTCGTGATCCCGATCGTGCTGGTCGTGCAGTTCATCTCGGGCGTCTACCTGCTCTTCTACATGCTGCCCGAGTGGCTGCAGATCGCTGCGGGCTTCCTGCCCGTCAAGTGGATGGCGCAGGGCATGCGCTCGGTCTTCCTGCCCGAGCAGTACGCGGCGCTCGAGCTCGGCGGCGAGTGGAACCTCGCCGGCGTCGCGATCGCCCTCGCCGTCTGGCTCGTGGTGGGTCTCGTGCTCGCGCGCGTCACCTTCCGGTGGCTGCGCCGCGACGCGTAGCCTGAACGGGGACGGAACCGGATGCGCGCGATGAAGTGGTGGGACCTCGGCGTGGCCGCGGCGACCTCAGCGGTCGCGGCGGCCATCGCCCTCGACATCAGCGGGGCCAGCGGGCCGGACGTCGTGATCGCCGCGTGCGCCCTCGTGCTGTTCGTCGCCGCCTATGTCTTCATCGCGCGGCCCGGCCTCATCCGCCCGCGGTCGTGGAGCCAACCCGCCTTCGTCGCCGTCACGGCGATCGCGCTGGCCGCCGGATGCGCCGGCCAGCCGTTCTTCGCCGTCACCCAGGCGGTGGTCTACCCGCTCGTGTGGGTGCTGTCGGCGCAGCGACGACGCGCGATCGTCGGCACCGTCGTGATCGGATTCGGCGTCTTCGTCGGATTCGCCTTCTTCGCCGGCGTCACCGAAGGCGGCGACCGGGTCGTGGCGGCTCTCGCCACGGCCGGTGCGACGGCGGGGTTCGGGGTCGCGTTCGCGATCGCCTTCGGCCTGTGGATCGCGGGGATCGTCGAGTACGGCGAGGAGCGCGCCCGCCTCGTGGCCGAGCTCACCGCCGCGCAGGGTGAGATCGAGGCGCTGAGCCTCGACCGCGGCGCGGCCGCCGAGCGAGAGCGACTGAGCCGCGACATCCACGACACCCTCGCCCAGACGCTCGCGGGACTCACGCTGCTCGCCGAGCGCGCCGGTCGGCAGCTCGAGAGCGGACGGGCGGATGCCGCCGCCGAGACCATCGGCACGGTCGAGCGGCTGTCGCGCGACGCGCTCGCCGAGGCGCGCGAGATCGTGGCGCGCACCGCCGCCGTCCCCAGCGACACCGCGCTCGGCGATGCCGTGCAGCGCCTCGCCGACCGTTTTCGCGCCGAAGCCGGCCTCACGATCGACCTCGTACTCGACCTCGACGCCTCGGGAGCCGTGCCGCGCGAGACGCAGCTCGTCGTGCTGCGGTGCCTGCAGGAGGCGCTGTCGAACGTGCGCAAGCACGCGGCGGCGACGACGGTCTCGGTCGGTCTGACCACCACGGCCGCGGGGGCGGCGACCCTGGAGGTGCGCGACGACGGTCGGGGATTCGACCCGGCCGACCGCCCCGACGGCTTCGGTCTCGACGGCATGCGCGACCGCGTCGCGCTCGCCGGCGGCGCGTTCGAGGCCGTCTCCGCTCCGGATGCCGGCACGACGCTGTCGGTGACCCTGCCCGCCGCGGGTGCGGTATCCGCTCCGTCCGTCCCCGCAGCGTCGACCTCGACCGAGGCGGTGACCCCGTGATCCGGCTGCTGATCGCCGACGACCACCCCGTGGTGCGCGCCGGGCTGGTCGGCCTGCTGAGCGACGAGCCCGGCTTCGAGGTCGTGGGCGAGGCGTCCGACGGGCTGCAGGCCGCGCGCATCGCCGAGGCGACGTCGCCGGATGTCGTGCTGATGGATCTTCGGATGCCCGGCGGCGACGGCGTCGAGGCGACCGCGGCCATCGTCGCGCAGGGCGATGCGAAGGTGCTGATCCTCACGACCTACGAATCCGACGATCAGATCCTCGCGGCGATCGAGGCCGGCGCGAGCGGCTATCTGCTCAAGGCCGCACCGCAGGACGAGATCATCGCCGGCATCCGCTCGGTCGCCGAAGGGCAGACGGCGCTGTCGCCCCAGGTCGCCGCTCGGCTGGTGCAGCGGATGCGTCAGCCCGCCGCTCCTGCGGCGGTGCTGAGCGCACGCGAGGTCGAGGTGCTGCGGCTGGTGTCGCGCGGCAACAGCAACAAGCAGGTCGCCGCCGAGCTCGGCATCGGCGAATCGACGGTGAAGACGCACCTGCTGCGGATCTTCGAGAAGCTCGGCGTCGCCGACCGCACGCGCGCGGTCACGCTCGCGATGGAGCGCGGTCTGTTCGACTGACGCGCGGGGGATCGCTGTCCTCAGCGTCCTCGCGACCAGCCGCGCAGCATGACGACGAGTCCGTCGACCAGCGCCGCGAAGCTGCGGTCGATCGAGCGCGGCATCCCGAACCCTCCCGACGACTCGAGCGCAGTGAAGCCGTGCAGCGCCGAGCGCACGGCGCGCGCCGCGTCGACGGCGTCGTCGCCGGTCACGCCGTACGCCGCCAGCACGGCGTCGACGACCGCGAGCGTGCGGACGGCTCCGGGATTGTCGG
>JAUHVN010000316.1 GCA_030425055.1 Actinomycetes bacterium
CGCAGAGTGAAGGCGATGGGCACGCCGTCGACCGGCGTCGTCGATCCGATGCTCGAGCGGATGTCGCTGCGCACCACGCCGGACTGCTCGAGCACGTCGGGGCCGTTCGAGCCGTCACCCGGATACGGTCCGGCGGTCTCGTCGGGGATCTCGCCGGCGGGAAGCGCATCGACCGCCGAGCCGGATGCCGTGGGAGTGGCGCCGGACGCCGTGGCCGTCGCACCTGCCGTCGCCGTCGTGGCCGGCGTGGACGTGGTCGGTGCGCACGCTGCCAGCACGGTGGCACCGACGCCGATTCCCAGCAGTCCGAAGACCGACCGACGTGACATCAGGGTGCGGATGTCGAACGGCGCCCCCTGGTCGACGACCTCCTCGTCGGGGCGGTCGAGCATGCGGCCTTCGTACATCGGGCCGTCGGGCGTCTGGACAGGTTCGGGGATGCGGTCGGACACGGTCGCTCCTGATCGTCGGATGGGTTCCTGTCAGCGAGTGTCGCGCGCGGCGATGGGTGCAGCCGAAGGGCACGCTATGCGTTGCCTATGAGACGAGGAGCGCGCCACCCTGCGGGCGACACGCTCCTTCGATCGGCGGAGGAGAGGGTGTCGAAGTTCAGGACAATCGGCGGAGGATAGGGGATTCGAACCCCTGAGGGCTTGCACCCAACACGCTTTCCAAGCGTGCGCCATAGGCCACTAGGCGAATCCTCCAGAGCCCCGGAGGGCCGCCGGACAGTCTACCTGTTCGCCGGCGGACGCCCGATCAGCGGCTGCTCGGCCGGGTTCAGCCCACGCGAGCCGTCGCGTACGCGCTGCCCGGCCTCACCACGAGCGAACGCGGGGCGGCGAGCGCGAGAGCCCGGCGGGCCGGGGGAGCGGCGGCGAGCAGTGCCGCGCGCGCGGCTGCCGCGGCATCCGCCACCTCGTCCCCGTGCCAGTAGTCGCGCACCCGCGGAGGCGCGTAGCTCGCCCGTTCGATCGCCCGGGCCAGGGTGTCCATGGCCGCCGCCGGTGCGCCGTGCTCGGCCACCAGTCGCGCGGCGAAGGCGCGCGGGGTCTCGCCGGGCGGCACCGCGACGCCGAGGTCGATCGCCGCCTCCTGCACCGTCGTCCATGCTGCCGTCGAGTCCCCGTCGCGCGCGGCGGTCAGCAGCGACCGGCGGCGCACTTCGCGCCAGATGGCGGGAAGCGCGAGCAGCAGCGCCAGCCCCAGCAGCACGGTGACGGTGGGCAGCGGGTTGGCGCCGATGACGGCCGGTCCGGTGACCGGACCCGACTCGGGGGTGTCGGCATCCTGAGGGTTGACGCTCGCGGTCGGGCTGGGACTGTCGGTGGGCTCGGGGGTCGCGCTCGCGTCGTCGGGGATGTCGCCCGGGATCTGGGTCTCGGGCGTGAAGTTGGTGGGAGAACCCAATCCGTTCGTGGGCTCGAAGCCGATCCACCCGATTCCGTAGAAGAACACCTCGGGCCACGCGTGCAGCTGACGGCTCGACACCTCGTGCACGGTCTCTCCATCGACGACATCGGTCGTGGACGTGCCGGGAAGGTACCCGACGACGATGCGCGACGGCATCCCGAGGGTGCGCGCCATCAGCGCGAACGCCGACGCGTAGTGCACGCAGTAGCCCTCGCGCTGGTCGAGGAACTGCGCGACAGCCTCGGCCCCGGTGCCGTCGAAGCCGTCCTCCACCGGTGCGTCCAGCGAGTAGCGGAACTCGGGCGAGCGGAACCAGGTCTGCAGTGCGATGAGGGCGTCGTAGTCGTTGGTGGTGCCCGCGGTGATCTCGGCTGCGAGGTCCGCGATGATCGGCGGCAGGTCGTCCGGCACTCCGGTCGTCTCATCGCGCAGCGTCGGGCCGCCGGCCTCTGCGGCCCGCGCCTGTTCGCGCGTGGGACGCGGCACGTTCGTGACGACCTCGTAGGTCTGCCCCTGCGTGCTGCCCGCGCGGCTGATGACCGTGCGGTTGAACGGCACGGCGGCCCACTCGCCGTCGAGGCCTTCGACGCCGACGGCGGGGTAGGCGACGGGCAGCCACGGTGACGAGAGGTTCAGGATCTCGACCGTGGTGCGGTACTCGACGACGCGGATGTCTTCGTCGACCGAGACGGGGCCGAACCCCGACACCGGTCCGAGCGTGACCGAGCGCTTGCGATCGGGCTCCCACACCGCGCCGTCGAAGGTCGACAGGGTCGTCGCGCGCAGATAGGGCGGGCTCGGCGCGTCGCTGCGCACCGTGAGCACGACGCTCTCACCCGGTCGTCGCAGATCGTTGCCGAGCTGCAGCGTCGCATCGATGCCCAGCCCGATCCCGAATCCCGCCGGTCCCGATCGCGCGAGCGGCTGGGGGAGCATCGGCGTCACGACGAGCGCCAGGACGACGCCGATCGCGGCGATGCCGACAGCGGTCGCGGGAACGCCGGCTGTGCGCGCCGGCTCGGCGTCGTCGTCATCGGGGGGTGTCGCGAGCAGTTCGCGCGAGCGGGTCTCCGCCCGCAGCAGGAAGAGGATCGCGACGGCCAGCAGCACGAACGCCAGGACGTCGACGGCGGCGGGCACGACGAGCGCCGGGATGAGCGACACCGGGATGAGCCCGACGGCGGCCAGCAGCGGCATCCGCGCCGTGACGACCACGTGGTCGATCACGATCGCGAGCAGTCCCGTCGCGCCGACGATGAGGAAGATGAGCGCGTACCGCGGCTCCATCGGCGCGACACCGACGGCGATCTCGTTCATCGCGGTCCCGACGATCCGCGGCACGGCGCGCAGCGTCTCGAGCGTGGGGACGAAACCCGCCCACGCGGTGTCGCGCAGGAACACGACCGTCATGAAGACGATCCACACCGCGATCTCGATGAGGCTGACGGCGAGCGCGGGCAGCCGGAATCGGCGGGCGACGTAGCCCGCGCCGAGCACCAGCACCGCGAGCACGGGCGCCCCGAGCAGCCAGACCCCGGGCACCATGACCCGCATCAAGGGCAGCAGCGCGACGAGCACCGCGAGGAGCACGCCGACCGTGAGCAGCAGCTCGCCGCCACGGCGGCCGGTGCGGGTGTCCGGCGAACCCGCGCGCACGACCGTGCGCTCGCGTCGATCAGGCGACATGCGCGTTCTCCCGATCGACGGCGCTCTGCCACGCGGCGGCGAGGTCGGTGTCGGCACCGATGGCGGCGGTGCGCCACCCGAAGGCGCCGAGCTGCGCGAGCGCGTCGCCGCGCGGTGCGACCGCCAGCATCAGCGGCAGCGCGCTGTGGTGGGCGACGGGCGCGAGCGCGGTCGCGTCCTGCGGGTCGAGGCGTCCGGTGATCACGACGACCGGACCGGTCATGACTCCGGCGAACAGCCGGGCGACGCGCGCGAGATGGTCGTCGCCGCGCGCGGTCACGGTCGCGAACTGCGCGACGACGCCTTCGACCTCGGTCATGTCGCCGGCGTCGATGCGCTCGGCGAGCACCGTGCCGTCGGCGTC
>JAUHVN010000317.1 GCA_030425055.1 Actinomycetes bacterium
CCCCTCCACGTAGTACGCGCCCTGGTGACGGTCGCTCGGGATGCGGCGGGCCACCGCGAGCACGGTGTGCCCGCGTGAGGTGGCCTCGGCGACGATGTGGCGGCCGGCGTAGCCGGAGCCTCCGATGACGGCGATGCGAGCCATGTGGTGTCAGTTCCTTTCAGCCCGGAGGGCGGCGATCTGGTACAGGGCGACGGATGCCGCGATGCCGGCGTTGAGCGACTCGGTCGAGGCCGAGATCGGGATCGAGACGACCTGATCGCACGTCTCGGTCACGAGGCGCGACAGGCCCTTGCCCTCGGAGCCGACGACCACCACGACGGGCCGGTCGGCGAGCTGGAGGGCGGGGAGCGACACGTCGCCGTCGCCGTCGAGGCCGAGGACGAAGACGCCCTGCTTCTTGAATTCCTTCAGCGTGGTCGTGAGGTTCGGTGCGAGCGCGACCGGTACACGCGCCGCCGCTCCGGCACTCGTCTTCCACGCCGCCGAGTTCACACCTGCCGAGCGGCGCTGCGGCACGATGACGCCCTGGCCGCCGAACGCCGCCGTCGAGCGGATGATCGCGCCGAGGTTGCGCGGGTCGGTGACGCCGTCCAGCGCCACCAGCAGCGGGGTCTGCCCCTCGGCGAAGATGTCCTCGAGCAGGTCCTGCGGGTGCGCGTACTCGTAGGGCGGCACCTTGAGCGCCACGCCCTGGTGCACGCCGTCGAAGCCGGCCATGCGGTCGAGCTCGGGCCGGGTGACCTCGAGCACCGGGATCTCGCGGTGGGTCGCGATCGACAGCATCTCCTTGACGCGGTCGTCCATCTCGACGCGCTGCGCGATGTAGAGCGCGGTCGCCGGGATGCGGGCGCGCAGCGCTTCGAGCACGCTGTTGCGCCCGGTCACCGTCTCGGTGTCGTCGGACGCCTTGCCCTTCCCCGCCTTGTTCGGGTTCGATCCCGACGGACGGCCCCCGGGTTTGCCCTTGCCGCCCGCGGCGGCGTACCGCTCCTGGGCGGCCTTGCGCTTGCCTGCGACGTGCCAGGCGCGGTCCTCGGCCTTCGGGGTCGGCCCCTTGCCCTCGAGCGACTTGCGGCCCTGACCGCCGCTGCCCTTGGTGGGGCCCTTCTTCTTGCCCCGGCTCGCGCCCGGGCGCCCTGGCTTGGTCATTCGATGCTCCAATGCGTTCCGTCGGCGCCGTCTTCGAGCGTGATTCCCGCGGCCGCGATCGCGTCGCGGATCCGGTCGGCGGCGGCCCAGTCCTTCGCCGCACGCGCGGCGGCCCGCTGCTCGATCATCGTCGACACCAGCGCGTCGAGCGCGGCGGTCTCAGCACCCGATCCGCCGCCGCGCCACGCGGGATCGAGCGGGTCGATGCCCAGGATGCCGGTCATCACCGCGACATCGGCGAAGGCCGCGAGCGCGCGCTCGCGATCGCCGGCATCCAGCGCAGTGTTGCCGTCCCGCACGGTCTCGTGCAGCACGGCGAGCGCCTGAGGAACCCCCAGGTCGTCGTCCAGAGCCGCCGCGAAGCGGTCGGGCACGCCGCGATCGACCCGGAGGTCGTCGCTGGCGTCGCGCAGCATCCGCAGCGCACGCTCCTGGAACGAGCGGATGCGGTCGAGCGCGGCCTCGGCCTCGTCGAAGCTCGACGACGTGATGTCGAGGCTGGATCGGTAGTGGGCCGCCGCGAGCGCGTAGCGCACGACGAGCGGCTCGCGCTCGCGCAGCAGATCGTCGGCGAGAACGAAGTTGCCGAGCGACTTCGACATCTTCTGGTCGCCGACTGTGACGAGGCCGTTGTGCACCCAGTAGCGCGCGAAGCCGTCGCCGGCGGCGGTGGACTGCGCGAGCTCGTTCTCGTGGTGCGGGAAGCGCAGATCGAGTCCGCCGCCGTGGATGTCGAACTGCGCGCCGAGATAGCGGCGCGACATCGCCGAGCACTCGATGTGCCACCCGGGCCTGCCCAGCCCCCACGGCGAGTCCCAGCGGGCCGACGCGGGCTCGTCGGGCTTGGAGCCCTTCCACAGCGCGAAGTCGCGCGGGTCACGCTTGCCGCGCGGGTCGGCGTCGGCGGCGGGCTCCATCGCGTCGAGCGACTGCCGTGTGAGCTCGCCGTAGGCGGGCCACGAGCGCACGTCGAAGTACACGTCGCCTGCGGCATCCGAGTCGGTCGGGGCGGAATAGGCGTTCCCGGCGTCGATCAGGCGCCCGATGAGCTCGACCATCTGCGGCACCGACGCGGTGGCGCGCGGCTCGTACGTCGGCGGCAGGATGCCGATGGCGCTGTAGGCGCGGGTGAACGCGAGCTCCATGCGGTAGGCGAGCGCCCACCACGGTTCGTCGTCGGCGGCGTTGGCGAGCACCTTGTCGTCGATGTCGGTGACGTTGCGCACGAACGTGACACGGCCGAATCGGTGGGCGAGCCAGCGGCGCAGGATGTCGAAGCTCAGCGCCCCGCGCAGATGGCCGATGTGGGGGCCGGACTGCACGGTCGGGCCGCAGACGTAGATCGTGACGTTCGAGGGGTCTTCGGGTGCGAACGGCCGCAGCGCCTGCGCGCGCGTGTCGTAGATGCTCACCGTCACCGCACCAGCCTACCGGCGGCCCTAGGCTCGTGACGTGCTGTCCGTCTTCGCCGTCGTCGCCGCCGCGGTGCTGTTCGGAACGACCGGCACCGCCCAGGCACTGGGGCCCGACGGCACGACTCCGCTGTCGGTCGGTGTCGCGCGTCTGGTCATCGGCGGCACGGCGCTCGCCGCGATCGGCTTCGTGCTCGCGAGGCGCCGCACCGCCCGTACGCCGAACCCGAAGCTGACGGGCCGCGCGTTCGGGCTCATGGCCCTCACGGGCATCTGCCTCGCCGCCTACCAGCCCCTGTTCTTCCTCGGCACCGAGCGCAACGGCGTCGCGGTCGGCACCGTGATCGCCCTCGGCTCGGCGCCCGTGCTCGCGGGCCTGCTCGAGTGGGCGCTGACACGGCGCCTGCCCACCGCGGGGTGGATCGCGGCGACGGTGCTCGCGACGGCCGGCGTCGTGCTGCTGAGTGCCGGCGGCGGGCTCGAGGGCGCAGCCGACCCGCTGGGCCTCGTCGGCTCGATCGGCGCGGGCGCCTCGTTCGCGGTGTTCGCCAACGCGCAGCGCCGACTGATGGATGCCGGTTGGGACCCGTTCACCGTGGCCGGGGCGATGGGGGCCGGGTCGGGCGCGATCGGCCTGGTCGCCCTGCCGTTCGTCGACCTCGCATGGATCGCCGAGCCCCGGGGCATCGCGATGGCGCTGTGGCTGGGTCTGGCGACGATCGCGCTCGCCTACACGCTGTTCACGTGGGGCCTCGAGCGCCTCACGGCCGCCACGGCGGCGACGCTGACATTGGCCGAACCGCTGACGGCGAGCATCCTCGGCATCTTCGTCCTGGGCGAGAAGCTCAGCGCGATCGCCGCGGCGGGACTCGCGGTGC
>JAUHVN010000318.1 GCA_030425055.1 Actinomycetes bacterium
CGATCTCAACGAGGCGATGTTCCTCGGCGATCGCATCGCCGTCATGCGGGACGGCCGTATCGTGCAGATCGGGTCGCCGGAAGACATCCTGACCGATCCCGCCAACGACTACGTGGAGCAGTTCGTCCAGGATGTCGACCGTGCGCGCGTGCTCACGGCCGGCAACGTCATGGAGCGTCCGCGCGCCGTCGTGAGCGAGACCGCCGGTCCCCGCACCGCACTGAAGGAGATGCGCGGCGCGTACACCGCCGCCGCGTACGTGGTCGGTCGAGACCGGACGCTGCGCGGCATCGTGACCGATCGCGACGCCATGAAGCTCGTCCGAAGCGGCGAGACGTCGATCGCGTCGGTGATCACACGGGCGCCGCAGCCGGTGCGTGAGGATGAGATCCTCGTCAACCTGTTCGTGCCCGCCGTCGAGTCGCCGCTGCCGCTGGCGGTCGTCGACGCAGAAGACCGTCTCACCGGAGTCATCCCGCGCGTGACGCTCCTGGCCGCGCTCGGCCCCGGACTCGGCGCGACCGGTGAGATCCCGATTCCGGTGCTCCCGGTGCCCGACAGTGAGATCGACGCGGTCCTCGCTCAGGCGTCGCCTGACGGGGCGGATGCCGCCGATGTCGAGGGGGTGCGCTGATGGACTTCCGCATCCCGATCGGAGACTGGGTCGAGGGCGCCGTCGACTGGCTGCGCGACAACCTGGCCGGTCTGTTCGAGATCATCACGATCGTCGTGCGCTTCCTCGTCGACGGGCTCACCGACATCCTCACGTTCGTGCCGGTGCCGCTGATGATCCTCATCTTCGCGCTCATCGGCTGGCTGCTGCGGTCGTGGCAGATGGCCGTCGGCACAGCGCTGGCGTTCCTGCTCATCGTCGCCATGGACTTGTGGGTCGCGACGATGCAGACGCTCTCGCTGGTGCTCGTGGCCACCGCGGTCGCCCTGATCATCGCCATCCCGCTGGGCATCTGGTCTGCGCGCAACGACACCGTCCGCATGATCCTCAAGCCCGTGCTCGACTTCATGCAGACGATGCCCGCCTTCGTCTACCTGATCCCGGCGATCACGTTCTTCAGCATCGGAGTCGTGCCGGGGCTGGTCGCGACCGTGATCTTCGCACTGCCGCCGGGTGTGCGCCTCACCGAGCTCGGCATCCGCGGCGTCGATTCCGAGACGGTCGAAGCCGGGCAGGCATTCGGCGCCACGGATGGGCAGATCCTGCGAGGCATCCAGCTGCCGCTGGCGATGCCCACCATCATGGCCGGCGTCAACCAGGTCATCATGCTCGCTCTGTCGATGGCGGTGCTGGCCGGGATCGTCGGCGCGGACGGCCTTGGCAAGATCGTGGTCCAGTCGGTGTCGACCGTCGATCTCGCGCTCGGCGTTGAGGCCGGCCTGGGCGTGGTCATCATCGCGGTCTACCTCGACCGTGTCACCGCGGCGCTCGGCAACCCAGCCGACTACCGCTCGTCGCTGCTCGGCGTCCTGTCGCGACGCCGCAAGGCGCGGGGAGCCGAAGAGCCCCCCGCGGACGGCAGCGGCCCGCAGAACCAGGCGGAGGAGGAGCTTCTCCCCGCCGGCAGCCGGACGACCGGCTGAACCCGAAGCGTGCGCGTCAGAGCGCCGCTTCCCACCAAGAGAGAAATACGGAACGAACGACGACATGCATGAAGGACGGAAACTCATGAACAAGCGACACCTCACAGCGACTCTCGCCCTCGGCGCGGCGGCCACGCTCGCGCTCGCCGGCTGCAGCAGCGACACCACCGACGCCGGCGACGGCGAGACGGAAGCCGGCGGCACCGCGGCGTGCGACACCGTCACCCTCGGCTTCCTCCCCGCGTGGACGGACGGCCTCAGCACCGCCTACCTGCTGGAGAACCAGCTCGGCGCGCTCGGGATCGACGTCGAGATGCAGACTCTGACCGAGGCGGGACCGCTCTACGCCGGGCTCGCGCAGGGAGACGTCGACATCTACCCGTCGGCATGGCCCGAGCTCACCCACGCGTCCTACATGGACGAGTACGGTGACGACATCGAGGACCTCGGCGCGTACTACGAGAACGCCAAGCTCACGATCGCCGTGCCCGACTACGTCGACATCGACTCGATCGAAGACCTCGTCGGAAACGCCGACATGTTCGGCGGCCAGATCATCGGCATCGAGCCCGGTGCCGGGCTCACCGCTCAGACGCAGGACGTCATGATGCCGGAGTACGGCCTGGACGGCGACTACGAGCTCGTCACCTCGTCGACCGCCGCCATGCTCACCGAGCTGGGCAATGCGGTCGACGCGCAGGAGGACATCGTCGTCACGTCGTGGCGTCCCTTCTGGGCGAACGAGGCGTACGGTCTGAAGGACCTCGAGGACCCGATGGGCGCAATGGGCGAGCCCGAGGCGCTTCACTTCCTCGGCACGACCGGCTTCTCGGACCGCTGCGCCGAGGCCGCTGAGCTGATCGCGGGCATCCAGCTCGACGACGCGGCCTACGCGTCGCTCGAGGACATGGTCGTGAACGAGTACGGCGAGGGCAACGAGCCCGAGGCCATCGAGGCCTGGCTCGAGGCGAACCCCGACGCCTTCAGCACCATCGTCACCAAGTGATCGTGCCTCGCCGGCTCGTCTGAGCCGGCAGTGGTCTAGCCGCGCGGCGGGTTCCTCCGGGGGCCCGCCGCGTCGCCGTCCGGCGTCGGCAGCTCGAGCATGACCTTCTTCTCGAGCACCTCGATCGCCTCGTCCGACAGCGAGATCAGACCGTCGAGCTCCTCGCGCACGCGCCGATAGGCCAGCTGGCGCTCGGCGGGGGTGGCGGCCTGATCGACCGCGACGGTGAGAAGCTGCTTGGCAGTGTCGAGACGCTTGCGCTCGCCCGCGCTGAAGGCGGAGTCGCGCAGTCGGCGCGCGTCGCGCTCGGCCACGTCGAACGCGACCTCGAAGTCGGCGACGGCGGAGCGGTACTCGGATAGCTGCGCGTCGGTCAGCTTCGCCTTGGCCGAGGCGGGGCGCAAGCCGTCGGCCAGGCGCTTCGCGCGCAGGAAGGCCGCGGTCAGCGGCTGCCGTCCGTCGCTCATCGCGGGGAACGCGATCATCTTCGCGACATCGAGCTCGTAGTCGAGCCACCGGGCGGTGACGGAGTCGTGCGTCGCGAACAGCCGCTCGAGCTGAGTGGGCTGCGTCTCGGCCGCCCCGGTGTCGCCGGGGGTCGTGGTCGCCGTCGGCCCGGTCATCGGCGTGAGCGCCGCGGCATCCGGTGCGCCCTTGCCGCGCGCGGCGGCCTGGGCGGCTTTGAGCTCGGCCTTGGCGCGCATCATCTCGATGCGTCGCCGGTGACGGCTGCGCGCCCCGCGCTCCCACGCGCTGCCGGCGGCGCCGAGCACCCCCATCAGGGGGAAGATCAGCCACCAGTAGCTGCCGAGGAAGGTGAAGAACGGCTCCACCCT
>JAUHVN010000319.1 GCA_030425055.1 Actinomycetes bacterium
ATCGCCGCCGCCATCCTCGGCGCCGCCTCCGGACTGTTCGCCTGGTTCGTCAACTTCGACTTCGGATTCTGATGCGCGCACTCCGCACAGCACTCGCCGGACTCGGACTCGGCGTCGCGCTGCTGCTCGCGCCGGCGTCAGCCACGGCAGCGGAGACTTCGACGGCTCCAGAGGTCCGCGCCGCCGAAGCGACCACCGTCTCGGGTGAGTCCTGGTCGTCCCCCTCCTTTCCAGTGAGTTGCGTCGCCGCCGGCGGCCAGATCTCCTGCACGCCCGACGACCCGACCCTCGTCAAGCCGCAGCAGTGCTTCCTCGGTGTCTTCTACGCTGGCACCCGCGCGACGGTCTGCACGACGTTCGAGCCTCACACGGAGGCGATCCGCGGCGACGGCGGCAAGCTCGTTCTCGTCGAGTACGGCTGCAGCATCGGTGACGTCGTGTGCATGACCTTCGAGAACGCCGGTCGCGGGATGGCGCTGAACGCAACCGCGGCAATGCATCTGGTCGCGTCCAACATGCGCTTCGACACGTCGACGCTGTTGTGGGATTCCGCGACGGGTGAGTGGTCGTTCTGGCAGTGGGTGGTGCTGATCGTGCTGTTCGCGTCGATGGTGTGGGCGCTGACCGCCGCCGTCGTCTCTGGCGACCGAGAGCAACTCGTCGGCGCGATCGTCCGCACCTTCATCGCGATCCCCGCTGTCCCGCTCACGCTGTGGATGACGGGCCATCTGCTCAACGCGATCGACGACATGACCTGGTACATCCTGAATCGCTCGGGCCCGACAGAGCTGTTCGCGACCCTGCAGAGCGTGATGTGGGCGGGCGGCCAAGCCAACTACTTCTTCGCGTTCCTGATCCACGGCCTTCTGCTCATTGGGATGCTTCTCCTGACCCTTGTGTTCGCTTTCCGCAACATCGTGCTCGCCGCGCTCATCGCCGTCGGGCCCATCGCGTGGATGCTGTTCCCGGTGCGCGGGATCGGCCCGCAATGGGTAGTGCGCTACGTCTCCGCCGTGGTCGTCCTGCTGCTCACTGGGCCCCTCACCGTCGGGTTCGTGACTCTCATCGTCAATGGACTAGCGAGCGTCCGCACCATCTGGGATCCGCAGTCCTGGCCCCTGCTGATCGGGCTCGTACTCGTCGCCTTCGCACCGTTCGCCGTGTTCGGACTGTTCAGCTTCGTCGGAGCCGTCGCCGCCGACGGTGTCGGGTCCCGTCTCGGCGGCAGCGCCGGCCGGATGACATCGAACGCAGCCCGCACGGCGATCCGCGTCCCCACCCGAATGGGGGCATCGCCCGCTGGCGTTGTCGCCGGCCGGCCCACCGCAGCATCGGCCGCTTCCCCCGCACGGAGATCAGCCACCGTCACGGCTTCCCGTCCTTCCGGTGCGACGACGGCTGCCGGACGCGCCACCGCGAGCCCATCCCAGAGCGCTCGCAACGCACCGAGCACGCCTCCGCGGCAGACATCCGCCGTCCCGCAGAATCCCGCTCCCGTCCGACCGGAGAGGACACAGAAATGACCACTACCTCCGACCTGATCCGCCCCGTGCGACTCCCGCGCCGCTCGCGGCAGGGCGTCGTGCTGGGCATGGACGGCTGGCAACTGGCGTTCATCGCGACCGCGGCCATCGTCATCCTCATCGGCATCAACCGCTTCGGCCCTCCCGGGTTGCTCTACACCGCACCCATCTATCTCGCCCTGGGCGCGACTGCGTTGACCACAATCCACGGCATCTCCGCCCCCCGCATGGCCGGACTGTGGGTACTCAAGCGCACCCGCCATGCAATGGGCGCGACCAAGGAAACCTACCGACCGGAGCGACCCCGGCTTGCGGGAACGCTCAACCTGCCAGGCATCCG
Organism: Actinomycetes bacterium; assembly: GCA_030425055.1. Lineage (GTDB taxonomy): Bacteria > Actinomycetota > Actinomycetes > Actinomycetales > Microbacteriaceae > Microbacterium. The sequence goes on from JAUHVN010000319.1 coordinate 1,864, forward strand.
TGCCTCCATCCAACTGTGGGAGGTCGACGGCATCGCATGCGTCTACAACCCGCATGACCGCACCGCCTCGGTCAGCGCCGAGCTCGAGGTGCAGGGGTTCCTCATGCACGACAACCCGGAGCGATACGACCTCGCGCAGCAGTGGGCGCGGGTCCTCGCATCCTTCACCCAGCGGCCCGGCATCAAACGGGTCACCCTGCAGGAGCGCACCATTCCAACGACCATCCGCGCCGCGCGCGACCACTACGACGTGGTTGTCGAGCGCCGCAGCCTCGACGCGTCGTCGCCGGTCGCGGACAACTACTCCGAGGTGATGAACCAGTCAGAGCGGTTCGCCGTCGCACACCGCAACTACCTCACCTTCACCCTCGACCTCGTTACGATGGGCCCGCAGCTGAAGTCCCTCGGCGGAGGGAAGGAAGCGGTACAGTCCCTGGCGCGCATCGAGGCAGCGAACCTCGCCGACGCGCTCGGCGCCGCGAAGGTGAAGGTCCGCCGCTGGCTCGCACCTCGTGACGTCGCCGCACTCGCGCGCGTGACGGTGGATCCAGAGTTCGCGAGCAACGTGCAGAATCGCCCTACCGACGCGGCCGGGGTCGATCCGACCGCGATCGGTCCGATGTACCTCGAGGAGCCACGGGACAGGCACGGGATCGTTCGCACCGATTCCGCCGTGCACACGACGATGTGGATTCACGAGTGGCCGCGATCCGACGCACCCGTCGGCTTCGTCTCACCGCTTGTGTTCGCCCGCCACCCGAACACGGGCGCCGCGGTCACGCACATCTTCTCGCTCGTGCTGACACCTGTCCCGGTCTCGAAGGCGCTGCGTCGGATTCGCGACGAGAAGAAGGTGTGGCGCGGGAACGAGAAGCTGCGCGCGAAGCGAGGTGCGGACGGTTCCGCCGCGGATGCCGCGGACTGGGACGCGCTCGAGAAGCAGGAGGAGGAGATCATCGCCGGCCACGGCGAGTTCCGCTACGGCGGATACCTCACCATCAGCGCCGCCGACGATGCAAGTCTCGATCAAGCTGTCGCCGGGATGCGCAACGCCCTGGCCCGCGCCGGCATGGAAGCACAGGTCCTGTACTGCCAGCAAGCCGAGGCGCTCATGGTCAACGCGCTGCCCGTCGGGCTGGGGATGAAGTGATGACCAAGCGCGCCGTCACCTTCGAACCCAGCGATCTCCCTCGCAAAGAGCGCCGCGATCTGCGCCGCGCCATCGCCGACGCCGAGCGCGCAGAACGACCCCAGCGTCGGCCGCGACGCGACAGATCCTTGCCCGAACCGGCGGTTTCCGGTCCCTTCGGAGCGGGCCTGGTGAACGGCGGCTACTGGAACCTCGCGCATCCCGCGTTGCCACCGCACCAAGCGACATCGCAGCACATCGCGGGCATCTACCCGTTCGTCGCCGATGCCGGTCTCGGCGACCGTGGCCCCATCGTCGGCGTCGACCTCAACGCCGACGCACTCTGGCACTTCTCCCCGTGGGAGTCCTACGTCGACCAGACCGATCGCGCATCCCTGTCCACGAACATCCTCGTGCTCGGCGCGTAC
>JAUHVN010000320.1 GCA_030425055.1 Actinomycetes bacterium
CTTGCCGGCCGCTCCCGCGGCGAGCATGACCGCTCCGACGCCGATCGCCTGGCCGACGACGGTCGTGGCCACGTCGGGGCGCACGTGCTGCATCGTGTCGTAGACGGCGAGCATCGCGGCGGGGTCGCCGCCCTCGCAGTTGATGTAGAGCTGGATGTCGCGCTCGGGGCTGTCGGCGTCGAGGTGCAGCAGCTGCGCGATGAGCGCGTTCGCGACTCCCGAGTCGATTCCGGTGCCGAGGTAGACGACGCGCTCGGCGAGCAGGTGCGAGTAGACGTCCATGATGCGGTCGCCCCGCGGATGCGTCGCGACGACGTTGGGGATCGTGTACGAGCTCACGCGGCCACCCCGCTCGTGCTCTCGGCGGGCACGCCGAGCCCGGCGGGCCGGCGCCGGCGCGGCACGACCTGGGAGAAGTCGTCGACGATGCCGTCGATGAACCCGTAGTCGCGCGCCTGCTCGGCGGTGTACCAGCGGTCGTGCAGCGAGTCCTCGAACACGCGCTCGAGGGGTTGCCCGGTGTCGTCGGCGATGAGGGCCAGCACGGTGTCCCGGGTGTGGCGCAGGTCGTCGGCCTGCACCTCGACCTCGACAGCGCTGCCGCCGATGCCGGCCGACCCCTGGTGCATCAGGATGCGGGCGTGCGGCAGCGCCCGCCGCTTGCCGGGCGTGCCGGCCGACAGCAGGAACTGCCCGGCGCTGCACGCGAGGCCGAGGGCGAGCGTGGCGACGTCGTTGGGGATGAGCCGCATGACGTCGCGGATCGCGAGCATCGACGGCACCGAGCCGCCGGGCGAGTGGATCCACAGGGCGATGTCGGCGGCGTCGTCCTCGGCGGCGAGCGAGAGCAGCTGCGTCGTCAGCAGCGTGCCGTTGTCGTCGTCGAGGGCTCCGTCGAGCACGAGCACCCGGTGGTGGAACAGCTCGCGACGCGCCTCGGCGCCGAAGCGGACGGGAGTGGGTTCATCGGTCATGCACCCAGCCTGCGCGAGGGCTCGCCCCGCGGGGCGGGGATCCGCCGTCAGCGGCTCTGCCGTGGGCGGAGCGTCGCGGTGATCCGCGTCGCGTCTACTCCCACTCGATGGTGCCCGGGGGCTTGGAGGTGACGTCGAGCACGACGCGGTTGACCTCGCGCACCTCGTTCGTGATGCGGTTCGAGATGCGGGCCAGCACGTCGTAGGGCAGACGCGTCCAGTCGGCGGTCATGGCGTCTTCGCTCGAGACGGGACGGAGGACGATCGGATGCCCGTAGGTGCGGCCGTCGCCCTGCACGCCGACCGAGCGCACATCGGCCAGCAGCACGACCGGGCACTGCCAGATCTCGCCGTCCAGTCCCGCGGCGGTCAGCTCGGCGCGCGCGATCGCGTCGGCGTCGCGCAGGATGTCGAGCCGCTCGCCGGTGACCTCGCCGACGATGCGGATCCCCAGGCCCGGGCCGGGGAACGGCTGGCGCCCGACGATGACCTCGGGCAGGCCGAGTTCACGGCCGATCGCGCGCACCTCGTCCTTGAAGAGGGTGCGCAGCGGCTCGACGAGCTCGAACTGCAGGTCTTCGGGCAGCCCGCCGACGTTGTGGTGGCTCTTGATGTTCGCCGTTCCCGAGCCGCCGCCCGACTCGACGACGTCGGGGTAGAGCGTGCCCTGCACGAGGAAGCGGATCGGCTCGCCCTCTTCGGCGGCCTCGGCGACGAGGTCGGCCTCGGCCTGCTCGAACACGCGGATGAACTCGCGGCCGATGATCTTGCGCTTCTGCTCGGGGTCGCTGACCCCGGCGAGCGCGGTGAGGAACCGCTCGCGCGCATCGACGGTCACCAGCCGCACACCGGTCGAGGCGACGAAGTCGTTCTCGACCTGCTCGCGCTCGCCCTTCCGCAGCAGACCGTGGTCGACGAAGATGCACACCAGCTGATCGCCCACGGCCTTGTGCACGAGCGCCGCGGCCACCGCCGAGTCGACGCCGCCCGACAGTCCGCAGATCACGCGCCCGCTGCCGATCTGGCCGCGGATGCGCTCGACCTGCTCGGCGATGACGTTGCCGCTGTTCCAGTCGGCGGGCAGTCCCGCCGCGCGGTGCAGGAAGTTCTCGAGCACGCGCTGACCGAAGTCGGAGTGCTTGACCTCGGGATGCCACTGGACGCCGTAGAGCCGGCGCGAGTCGCTGCCGAACGCGGCGACCGGAGTCGCGCCGGTGCGGGCGAGCACGTCGAAGCCGTCGGGAGCCCGCGACACCTGGTCGCCGTGGCTCATCCACACGTTCTGGGCGACCGGCTGGCCGTCGAAGAGCACGCTCTCGTCGTGCACGATGCTCGCGTCGGTCGCGCCGTACTCGCGCAGACCGGTGTTCGCGACCTCGCCGCCGAGGGCGCGGGCCATCACCTGGAACCCGTAGCAGATGCCGAGCGTCGGAACCCCGAGGTCGAACACGCCCTCGTCGAGCGCAGGCGCGCCCGGCTCGTACACCGACGACGGCCCGCCCGACAGGATGACGGCGACCGGGTTGCGCTCGGCGATCTCGGCGGCGGATGCGGTGTGCGGCACGATCTCGCTGTACACGCCGGCCTCGCGGACGCGGCGGGCGATCAGCTGGGCGTACTGGGCACCGAAGTCGACCACGAGGACGGGGCGCTGCGCGGTCTCGGTCTGCTCGGTCAACGCAGGTTCTCCGTGGGGATCGAGTGGGTCAGCGAGGATCGTTCGGCGCGCGTGTGCATCTCGTCGGCCTCGCGCTGCTTGAGGTACGCGCGCACGTCACGCGCGACGCGCACCTCGAGGAAGAACGACAGCAGCGGGACGATGCCGCCCGAGGCCAGCAGCAGGAAGCGCCAGAAGTTCCAGCGCATGAGGCTCCAGACGCGGAAGCACGCGAAGAGGTAGACGACGTAGAACCAGCCGTGGGCGATGAGGATGCCGAGCGACAGGTTCAGTCCGTCACCGGTCGACTCGTGCCCTTCAGGACCCTCGACGACGGGCGCCCACCACAGGAAGCCGCCCGATCCGCCGAGGAACAGCTCGAGGCCGAAGGCGTACTTCATGACCATCTCGCCGACCAGCAGCAGCAGCATCGTGCCGGTGATCACCGAGCAGATCTGGTAGAAGCGCAGGGCCCCGCGGATCGCCGGGAAGGACGAGAGCTTGGGAGCGGCGGGCATGCGCTCCATCCTACCCGGGGCGGCGCGGGGCTCCCCAGGCAGCGGGATGCCGAGGTCAGGACGCCGCGGCATCCTCGAGCTCTTCGACCTCCTTCTCCCACGCGTCGCGGGCCAGGCGGTACCAGATGTAGAACGCGAAGCCCGCGAACACCGCCCACTCGGCGGCGTAGAACAGGTTGAGCCAGTTGACCGCCGACCCGGCCGCGGGCGGCGGCGACGAGATGTCGGCGAGGCCCCCGTCGGCGGCATCCGAGAC
>JAUHVN010000321.1 GCA_030425055.1 Actinomycetes bacterium
CGTCGTCGAGCGCTTCGGGCGCGGCCACACGCGGGGTGCGTCGCACGGCGAGACCCGCAACTTCAACAACGCGTACGGCGAAGACCACTACCTCGATCTGCTCGCGCGGGCGCGCGAGGGGTGGGACGCGCTCGGCCACGTCGAGGGCGAGCCGATCCTGCGGCTGCACGGTTTGGTGTCGCACGGCTCGGGTGCGGCGCTCGGCAGCGCGACGGGCGTGGGCCTCGCCGACATCGAGCGACGGCTGCGCGAGCGCGGGATCCCGGCCGAGCTTCTCGATGGAGCCGCGGTTCGAGGACACCGTGCTGTATTCGCCGGATGCCGGGGTCGCGCGCGCGGCGGTCGCGCTGCGCGAGATGGAGCGGCGCATCGTGGCGGCCGGCGGCGAGGTGCGGTGGAACACCCGCGTCACCCGGATCGACGACGACGGCGGGGACGGCGTGACGGTGCAGACGGATGCCGGTGCCCTCCGCGCCGATGTCGTGGTCGTCACGGTCGGGGCGTGGACGAGTACGCTGCTCGGCGAATCCGGCGCGGACGGCACGCCGCTGCCTCGGCTGCGCGTGACCGAGGAGAACCCCGCCCACTTCCGGCCGCGCGACCCCGACGCGGTGTGGCCGTCGTTCAACCACTTCGTCGAGCCCGGCTCGTGGCCGGCGAACGTGTACGGCATGCCCACGCCGGGCGAGGGCGTCAAGGTCGGGTTCCACTGCATCGGCGACGAGGTCGACCCCGACGCGCGCACCTTCCGCACCGACAAGCACGCCGACACGCTCGCCGACTACGTGCGCGAGTGGTTCCCCGGCCTCGACCCCGACACCGCCGTCCACATCAGCTGCACCTACACCTCGACCGACGACGAGGCCTTCGTGCTCGACCGGCGCGGCGGCGTCGTCGTGGGTGCGGGCTTCTCGGGCCAGGGATTCAAGTTCGCGCCGGGCGTGGGGGCGACGCTCGCCGACCTCGCGCTCGACCCCACGGCGCGGGCCGCCGCGCCGTACCGACTTCCGGGCTGACGGCCTCAGCGCGCCCGCGCGACCCGACCTTCGTCCCACACGGCGGTATCGCTCTCGGCCACGGTGCCGTCGGCGCCGAACACGAGGAAGCGGTCGAACGACCGGGCGAACCAGCGGTCGTGGGTGACGGCCAGCACCGTGCCGTCGAAGCGCATCAGCGCGTCCTCGAGCGCCTCGGCCGAGACGAGGTCGAGGTTGTCGGTCGGCTCGTCCAGCAGCAGCAGCGTCGCGCCCGACAGCTCGAGCAGCAGGATCTGGAACCGCGCCTGCTGGCCGCCCGACAGCGTGTCGAAGGACTGCTCGGCCTGGGCCACCAGGCCGTAGCGGTCCAGCGCGCCGCTGGCGGCATCCCGAGGCATGCCCTTCCGGGCATCCTCTCCGCGATGCAGGATGTCGAGCAGCGATCGGCCGGTGAACTCGGGATGCCGGTGGGTCTGCGCGAACCAGCCCGGCACGACACGGGCGCCGAGCACGGCGCGGCCCGTGTGCGCGACCGGGTCGAGTGAGGCACCGACGGCCGTGACGTGGCCGAGGCGCCCGTCGGGGTCGGTGCCGCCGCGCGCCAGCAGCCGCAGGAAGTGCGACTTGCCCGACCCGTTCGACCCCAGCACGGCGATGCGGTCGCCGTACCAGATCTCGGCGTCGAACGGCTTCATGAGACCCGTCAGCTCGAGCCGTTCGGCGACGATGGCGCGGCGGCCCGTCCGCGATCCGCGCAGGCGCAGGTCGAGCTGCTGCTCGGGCGGGCGCTCCTCGGGCGGACCGGCCTCTTCGAACCATCGCAGGCGGGTCTGCGCGGCACGGTAGCGCGACGCGAAACCGTCGTCGGCGGTCGCCTTCACCTTGAGGGTCGCGACCAGCTTCTTGAGCTTCGCGTGCTGCTCGTCCCACCGCCGGCGCAGCTCGTCGAGCCGGTCCATGCGCTCCTCGCGGGCACGGTGGTACGTGCCGAAGCCGCCGCCGTGCACCCATGCGGTGCTGCCGGCGCCGCCCGGTTCGAGTGTCACGATGCGGTCGGCGGCGCGGGCCAGCAGCTCGCGGTCATGCGACACGAGCAGCACGGTCTTCGGCGTCTCGCGCAGCCGGGACTCGAGCCATCGCTTGCCGGGCACGTCGAGGTAGTTGTCGGGCTCGTCCAGCAGCAGCACGTCATCGCTGCCGCGCAGCAGCGCCTCGAGCGCGAGCCGCTTCTGCTCACCGCCCGACAGGCTCGTGAGGTCGCGATAGCGGGCGCGGGCGAACTCGATTCCGAGGGCCGCCACGGTGCAGGCATCCCACATCGTCTCGTAGTCGTACCCGCCCGCCTCGGCGTAGTCGGCGAGCGCGCCCGCGTACCGCATCTGAGTGTCGGTGTCGTCGTGCTCGATGATCGCGAGCTCGGATGCCGCCAGTTCGAGCGCCGCACGTCGCACCCGGTCGGGCGCGACCGAGACGAGCAGGTCCTCGACGGTGGCGCCCTCGTCGCCGTGGCCGACGAACTGGTCCATGACGCCGAGCGCGCCGCCGATGCCGATCGAGCCGGCGTGCGGCGCGACCTCGCCGCGGATCATGCGCAGCAGCGTCGTCTTGCCCGCCCCGTTCGGCCCGATGAGGGCCGTCGTGACCCCGTCGGTGACGCGGAACGACAGCTCGTCCAGCAGCGGCCTGCCGTCGGGCAGCGCGAACGAGACGCCGTTGACGTCGATGTGGCCCATGGCGCTCTCCTCGCTCCGGGGCGACGGGATGCCGCGAGGGAGCCGATCAGCCTATCCGACCGGCGGGCGCGCCGTCATCACGCGGCGGCGTAGCGGCCCGACTTGATGGCACGCTCGCGTGCCTTCGCCGCCTCCTCCTCGCGGTTCTTGGGCGGAGCCGACGTCACGAGGTCGTCGAGCAGATGCTGGGTGGCGTGTTCGATCGCAGCGACCGCACGGTCGAAGGCCTCCTGGTTCGCCTTCGAGGGCTTGGTGGTGCCGGCGATCTTGCGCACGTACTGCAGCGCGGCGGCGTGGATCTCATCGCCGGTCGCGGCCGGCTCGAAGTTGTGGAGGGTGTGGATGCTGCGGCACATGGCCCCGACGATACGCCGGGGTGCGGCATCCGTCACCCGGTGCGGCCTCCGGTGCGGCGCCTGCTCAGCAGCCGCGTCAGCACGGGATCGAGGACGAACAGCAGGAACGCGGCGGAGCCGACCCACGGCGCGAGCACCACGACGCCGGCGCTGATCAGCAGGGCGCTGAGCGCGCCGCGACCCGCCCGTGCGACGTCGGCGTCGGACAGGTCGGGCATGAGCTCGGCGCGGTGCCGCCGCGCCCACTCCCACTGCAGGGCACCGAACAGGATCGCGCCGAAGAACGTGAGCGGCATCGCGAGGCGCCCTGCGAGGTAGTCGGAGTACTCGGTG
>JAUHVN010000322.1 GCA_030425055.1 Actinomycetes bacterium
GAGACCCCGCGGGTCCTCATCGGACACCGCGGGGTCTCGCTGGTGCAAGGGTGGCCGGTCGCCCGGCCGGGCCGATTACTCGGCCTTCTCCTCCGCCTCGTCGGCGGAAGCATCCTCGGTCGCGTCCGCCTCATCGGCGACGGCGTCCTCGGCCGCGGCCTCGGCGGCGGCGCCCTCCTCGGGCGACTCGGCGCCGGCGTCGACGGTCTCGTCGGTCGACTCCTCGGCCGGGGTCTCCTCGGCGGCGGGCTCGTCGGCGACGGGCGCAGCGGCGGCCTTCTTCGCCGACTTCGCCTTCGGGGTCACGGGCTCGAGCACGAGCTCGATCACGGCCATCGGGGCGTTGTCGCCCTTGCGGTTGCCGATCTTGGTGATGCGGGTGTAGCCGCCCTCACGCTCGGCGACCAGGGGCGCGATCTCGGTGAAGAGGATGTGCACGACCTCCTTGTCGCCGATCACCGACTGCACGCGACGGCGGGCGTGCAGGTCACCGCGCTTGGCGAAGGTGATGAGGCGCTCGGCGAGCGGACGCAGGCGCTTGGCCTTGGTCTCGGTCGTCTGGATGGACTTGTGCGTGAACAGCGCCGCGGCGAGGTTCGCGAGCAGCAGGCGTTCGTGGGCGGGGCCGCCTCCGAGGCGGGGACCCTTCGTGGGCTTGGGCATTGTCAGTTACTCCAGTGGGAAGTCGGTTCGGGCTCAGGCGTTCTCGTCGTCGTAGCCGCCGTAGAAGTGGGCGCCGTCGAAACCGGGCACCGAGTCCTTCAGCGACAGGCCGAGCGAGACGAGCTTGTCGCGCACCTCGTCGACCGACTTCTGACCGAAGTTGCGGATGTTCATCAGCTGCGTCTCCGAGAGGGCCACCAGCTCCGAGACGGTGTTGATGCCCTCGCGCTTGAGGCAGTTGTACGAGCGGACCGAGAGGTCGAGGTCCTCGATCGGCATCGACAGCTCGTTCGACAGGACGGTCTCGACCGGCGCGGGGCCGATCTCGATGCCCTCGGCCTCGACGTTCAGCTCGCGGGCGAGGCCGAACAGCTCGGTGAGGGTGCGGCCGGCCGATGCCACGGCGTCGCGCGGGTCGATCGAGGGCTTGGTCTCGACGTCCAGCACGAGCTTGTCGAAGTCGGTGCGCTCACCGGCACGCGTCGCGTCGACGCGGTAGCTGACCTTCAGCACGGGCGAGTAGATCGAGTCGACCGGGATCTGGCCGGCCTCGGCGTACTCGTTGCGGTTCTGGGTCGCCGACACGTAGCCGCGGCCCCGCTCGATGGTGAGCTCGAGCTCGAACTTCGCCTTGTCGTTGAGGGTCGCGATCACGAGGTCGGGGTTGTGCACCTCGACGCCGGCGGGCGCCGAGATGTCGGCCGCGGTGACCTCACCGGCGCCGGTCTTGCGCAGGTAGGCCGTGATCGGCTCGTCGCGCTCGCTCGAGACGACGAGCTGCTTGATGTTGAGGATGATCTCGGTGACATCCTCCTTCACGCCCTCGATCGTGCTGAACTCGTGCAGCACGTTCTCGATGCGGATGCTGGTCACTGCCGCGCCGGGGATCGACGACAGCAGGCTGCGGCGCAGCGCGTTGCCGATCGTGTAGCCGAAGCCGGGCTCCAGCGGTTCGATGACGAACCGGCTGCGGAACTCCGAGATCTTCTCCTCGGTCAGAGTGGGACGCTGTGCGATGAGCACTATGTGTTCCTTTCGGTCACGTGCCCGCTATATGACACGTGCGGTGAGTGAAGGGTGTTGAGTTTTCGTCGGGGATGCCTCGGCGAGGCATCCGTCGTCGGATCTGTGGCCCGATCGCGGGCAGCGGGATCCGCGGCCGAGTGCACGGGGCACCCGGCCGGGCGGATCAGACGCGGCGGCGCTTCGGGGGGCGGCAGCCGTTGTGGGCCTGCGGCGTGACGTCCTGGATCGAGCCCACCTCGAGGCCGGCGGCCTGCAGCGAGCGGATCGCGGTCTCGCGGCCCGAGCCGGGGCCCTTCACGAAGACGTCGACCTTCTTGACGCCGTGCTCCTGCGCCTGGCGGGCGGCCGACTCGGCCGCCATGCCCGCGGCGTAGGGGGTCGACTTGCGCGAGCCCTTGAAGCCCACGCCACCCGACGACGCCCAGCTGATGACGGCGCCCGAGGGGTCGGTGATCGAGACGATGGTGTTGTTGAACGTCGACTTGATGTGGGCGTGGCCCAGCGCGATGTTCTTCTTCTCCTTGCGGCGGGGCTTGCGCGCCGCGGTCTTGGCCTGTGCCATGAGTGTTCTCCTCTAAACCTTCGGCGGCGCTTAGCGCGCCTTCTTCTTGCCGGCGACGGTGCGCTTCGGGCCCTTGCGGGTGCGCGCGTTGGTCTTGGTGCGCTGACCGCGCACGGGCAGGCCGCGGCGGTGGCGCAGGCCCTCGTACGAACCGATCTCGACCTTGCGGCGGATGTCGGCGGCCACCTCGCGGCGCAGGTCGCCCTCCACCTTGTAGGTCGCCTCGATGTTGTCGCGGAGAGCGATCAGCTGGTCGTCGCTGAGGTCCTTCACGCGGATGTTCTCGTCGATCCCGGTCGCGGCCAGGATCTCGTTCGAGCGGGTACGGCCGATGCCGTAGATGTAGGTCAGGGCGATGACCACGCGCTTGTCGCGCGGGATGTCGACGCCGGCGAGACGTGCCATGCGGCTCTCCTAGGAGTGTCGTGGAGGTGTGGAGCAGAATCGGTGCCCGGGCCTCCGTCCCGAGGTGTCCCCTCCCCGTCGCCGGGGAGGTTCTGATCCTGCCGTTGTGTGATGTTGAGTTGTGGAGTCGGGTGCTGCCGGTCTCAACCCTGGCGCTGCTTGTGGCGCGGGTTGGACTTGCAGATGACCATGACGCGACCGTTGCGGCGGATGACCTTGCAGTGGTCGCAGATGGGCTTGACGCTGGGGTTGACCTTCATGATGTTTCTCTCGCTGTCTTCGCCGGCATCCGATCTCGATACACCGCGCTGCGCGCGGCACTCGATCACCTGATGGGGCGTTACTTCTCGACCGGTCTAGCGGTAGCGGTAGACGATGCGGCCGCGGGTCAGGTCGTAGGGGCTGAGCTCCACGACCACGCGGTCCTCCGGAATGATGCGGATGTAGTTCTGCCGCATCTTGCCGGAGATCGTGGCGAGCACCTTGTGTCCATTGGTCAGCTCGACGCGGAACATCGCGTTCGGCAACGCCTCGGACACTGTGCCCTCGATCTCGATGACACCGTCTTTCTTGGCCATAGCCTCGCTATCGCTTGTGCAGACCGGTCGGTCTGCGGTGGATGGGATTCGGTGCTCGGACACGCCAATGCAGGCGCAAGGCACCAAAGATCAACTATACGTGATGGACTCGGGGTCGGCAACTCGCCGGAACACCGCCGGCCATCCC
>JAUHVN010000323.1 GCA_030425055.1 Actinomycetes bacterium
GGGCGCGTTCGTCAAGGCCCTCGTCACCCCCTGCGCGCACCCGGAGGACGCCCGCTAACCTGAGACCCGTGCGCCTCGGAGTCCTCGACATCGGCTCGAACACCGTCAACCTGCTCGTCGCCGACGCCCGGCCCGGGGTGAGACCCGAGACGTCGACGGCGCATCGCAGCGTGCTGAGGCTCATGCGCTTCCTCGAGCCCGACGGATCGATCAGCGAGGACGGGGTCGCCCGACTCGTCGAGGAGGCAGGTGCGGCCCGCCGCATCGCGGAGGAGAACGGCGTCGCGCAGCTGCTGACCATCGCGACCTCGTCGCTGCGCGAGGCGACGAACGGCGCGGACGCGATCGCGCGCGTCGAGGAAGCGACCGGGGTTCCGCTGCAGGTGCTGGACGGCCCGGGCGAGGCGCGCTACACGTTCCTGGCGATCCGCCGCTGGTTCGGCTGGTCGGCGGGTCGTCTGCTCATGCTCGACATCGGGGGCGGCTCGCTCGAGGTCGCCTCGGGTGCCGACGAGCTGCCCGACGTCGCGCTGTCGCTCCCGCTCGGCGCCGGCCGCGTGACGGTGGGGTTCCTTCCCGACGACCCGCCGACGGCGGATCAGGTGTCGACGCTGCGAGACCATGTGCGCTCCGAGCTGAAGACCGTCGTCGACGCCATGGCCGACCAGCCCTCGCCCGACAGGGTCGTCGGCTCGTCCAAGACCATCCGCTCGCTGGCCCGCCTCGCGGGCACGACGCTGCCCGGCGCCGGCGGTGAGGACCGCGTCGTCCTGACGCGGTCGGGTCTGAAGGGCTGGATCCCGCGCATGGCTGCGATGCCGGCCGAGGCGCGTCAGCAGCTGCCCGGCATCACCCCCGAGCGCACGTTCCAGATCGTCGGCGGAGCGGTCGTGCTGCACTCGGCGATGAAGGCCCTCGGCGTCGACGAGCTCGAGGTGAGCCCGTGGGCCCTGCGCGAAGGCGTGCTGCTGCGCTACCTCGAGACCGTCGACTAGCAGGCCCAGCGTCAGGCTCGCTGACGCGTCAGGCCAGCGCCAGCCGCTCGCGGACGACGTCGGCCAGGTGCGACGCCGACTGCTGTGCGACGTCGGCATCCGCCGCTTCGACCATCACGCGCACCAGCGGCTCGGTGCCCGACGCGCGCAGCAGCACGCGCCCCGAGTCGCCCAGCGCCGCCTGCACCTCGGCCACCGCCGACGCGACCACCGGGTCGGCGACGCGCGTGCGGTCGACGTCGCGCACGTTCTCGAGCACCTGCGGGTACACCGTCATGACCGATGCCAGCTCGGCGAGGGTCGTCTTGCGCCGAGCCATCTCGGCCACGAGGTGGAGACCGGTGAGCAGCCCGTCGCCGGTGGTGGCGAACTCGCTCATGATGACGTGCCCCGACTGCTCGCCGCCGAGCGAGAACCCGCCCTCGTTCATCTTCTCGAGGACGTAGCGGTCGCCGACGGCGGTGGTCTCGACGCGGATGCCGTGGTCGGCCATCGCGCGATGCAGCCCGAGGTTGCTCATCACCGTCGTCACGAGGGTGTCGTCGACCAGGTGGCCGCGCTCCTTCATCGAGACGGCGAGGATCGCCATGATCTGGTCGCCGTCGACCACGCGCCCCTGGGCATCCACCGCGAGGCAGCGATCGGCGTCGCCGTCGTGGGCGATGCCGACGTCGGCGCCGTGCGCGAGCACGGCCTCCGCCAGCCGATCCAGATGGGTGGACCCCACCCCGTCGTTGATGTTGAGGCCGTCGGGATCGGCACCGATGACGGTGACGCGCGCACCGGCGTCGCGGAACGTCTCGGGTGACACCCCGGATGCCGCGCCGTGCGCGCAGTCCAGCACGACGTGGATGCCGTCGAGTCGGTGGGGCAGCGACGCGAGCAGGTGGACCACGTAGCGGTCCTCGGCGTCGGCGAACCGGCGGATGCGACCGACGTCGGCGCCCGTGGGCTGCAGCTTCTGCCCGGTCATCGCGTGCTCGATGCGCTCCTCGACGATGTCGGGGAGCTTCACGCCGCCGCGCGCGAAGATCTTGATGCCGTTGTCGGGCGCGGGGTTGTGCGACGCCGAGACCATGACGCCGAAGTCGGCGTCGATGTCGGCGATGAGGAACGCCGCGGCGGGCGTCGGCAGCACACCCGCGTCGTACACGTCGACGCCCGACGAGGCGAGACCCGCTTCGACGGCTGCCGAGAGGAACTCGCCCGAGACGCGCGGATCACGCGCGACGACGGCCGTGATCCGGCGACCGGCGGCACGGCGGGCGTCGGCGGAACGACCCTGACCCAGGACGACAGCGGTCGCCTGGGCCAGGGTGAGAGCGAGATCGGCGGTGAGGGGGCCGTTGGCCAGCCCCCGCACCCCGTCCGTGCCGAACAGCGGCATCGGAGTGGGGTCGCCTTAGCGCTTCGAGTACTGCGGCGCCTTGCGGGCCTTCTTGAGACCGGCCTTCTTGCGCTCCTTCACGCGGGCGTCGCGCGAGAGGAAGCCGGCCTTCTTCAGCGCCGGGCGGTTGTTCTCGGCGTCGACCTCGTTGAGCGCACGGGCGATGCCGAGGCGCAGCGCGCCGGCCTGGCCCGAGGGGCCTCCGCCCGAGATGCGGGCCACGACGTCGTAGGCGTCGGTGAGGCCGAGCACGGTGAAGGGGTCGGTGATCAGCTGCTGGTGGAGCTTGTTCGGGAAGTAGTCCTCGAACGTGCGGCCGTTGATGGTGATGGTTCCCGAGCCGGGGGTGATGCGCACGCGCGCGATCGCCTCCTTGCGGCGGCCGACGGCCGCGCCGGGCACCGAGAGCACGGGGCGCTCGGCTGCGACGGCAGCCTCGTCGGTCGGAGTCTCGGTCGAGAACTCGGTCGGGGTGTCGTTGGTGTCCTGGATCTTCGCCACGAGTGTGTCCTTATCCTGTACGGCGCTTACTGGGCGACCTGGTCGAAGGTGTACGGCTTGGGCTGCTGCGCGGCGTGCGGGTGCTCGGCGCCGGCGTAGACCTTGAGCTTCGAGAGCTGCTGACGGCCCAGCGTGTTCTTGGGGAGCATGCCCCGGACGGCCTTCTCGACCGCGCGGACGGGGTTCTTCTCGAGGAGCTCCTCGTACGAGACCGCCGTGAGGCCGCCCGGGTAGCCCGAGTGGCGGTAGGCCATCTTCTTCTGGAGCTTCTGCCCGGTGAGGGCGACCTTGTCGGCGTTGACGATGACGACGAAGTCGCCGGTGTCGACGTGGCTCGCGAAGGTCGGCTTGTGCTTGCCGCGGAGGAGCGCCGCGGCGTGCGAGGCGAGGCGGCCGAGGACGACGTCGGTCGCGTCGATGACCAGCCATTCGCGCTGGACTTCGCCTGCCTTGGGGGTGTACGTGCGCGTCACAGTAGTGCTGCTTTCTTGATCGAAC
>JAUHVN010000324.1 GCA_030425055.1 Actinomycetes bacterium
CGCCGCCACGGCGCGTGCCGCGTTCGCCGTGGCTCCGACCCCGCGCCCATGCCACACCACGCGATGGACGTCGCCGACGATGCCGCCAGGCAGCACGGAGTTCAGGAACTGCGACCGGTAGTACGCGGCGACCGCCGGTGCGCGATCGAGCCGAAGGCCGAGGCCCGCCGCGACCAGACGCCAGCGCCACGCCGCTGCCACCGTCGCGATCGCGCCGAGCACCAGGGCGACGGCCGCCGTCGGCATCGACACGGCGGTGAGTCCGGCGAGGAAGGGCTCGGCCCGGACCTGCGCGACCACCGCCGCGAGGATGCCGAGTCCGACCGCCGCACGCAGCACTGCGCGCACGCGGGGTGACGCGAGCAGCGCCCGCATGCGGGTCATCGGCAGCGTCGCGGTCACGGCGGCCACGCCAGCAGGTCGCGGTGGTGGACGGTGACGCGCAGCACGCCCGCGTCGAGTTGCGCTGCGCGCAGTCGCGCGACGCTGTCGCGGCGCGCGGCCAGCTCGGGGCGCTGCTCGACGGCGGCATCCAGCCAGCCGTCGAGCCACTCGGTGACGAGGTCGCCGTCGGCAGCGTCGAGCAGCCAGGGGGTCGACTCCTCCTCGACCGACCAGCCTGCGTCGGCGAACAGGTCACGTGCGCGGTCGACACCGTCGGGACCGAGCAGCCGGCGACCCTCTCGCTCGCGACGCTGGTGCGCGTTGAAGGCGGCCGCGAACGACCCGTCGTCGCCCTCGGCGGGGTAGAGCTCGACCCGACCGATCACACTCAGCGCGAACAGCACCGGAGCGCCCACCGCGACGCACGCGTCGACGATGGCCGCGAGTTCGTCGGCGGTCAGCACGTCGAGCAGCGCCGACGCGGTCACGAGCGTCGCGCCGGCGAGGTCTGTCGCATCCAACCGCGCGATGTCGACGACGTTCGCCCGCACCGCGCCGGGCGACGGATGCCGTGCGACGGCGCGGTCGAGCAGCATCCGGTTCCAGTCGTGCAGCACCCAGGTCTGCCGGTCGTCGAGGTGCGGTGCGAGCCACCGCGTCATCGATCCCGTCCCGCTCCCCAGGTCGTGCACGACGGGGGCGGCGCCCGCCATCGCGGCCGCGCGCCGCGCGAGGGTCAGCGAGCGGGCCCGCGCATCGGCGGACTCGCGCAGCGCGAGCCAGTCGGCCGACACCGGCACGATCGCCGTCACGGCAGATCCGCCAGGATCTCGTCCAGCTGCGCGGCGGCGTCGTCCCACGTGCGCATGGCGCCACGCGCCGATCGCGCCCGGGTGGCGAGACGGTCGCGCAGGCCAGGGTCGGCCATCCACGCCTCCAGGGTGCGGGTGAGCACGTCGGGACGACCGGGCGGCACGAGCAGCGCCGCCCCGCCGGTTCCGACCGCCTGCGGGATGCCGCCCACGTCGCTCGCGACGACGGGGATGCCGCGCCGCAGCGCTTCGGCGATCGCCATGCCGTAACTCTCCACCCGCGAGGGCGCGATCACCAGATCCGAGCGGCCATAGGCGCGTTCCAGACCCGCGCGGTCGAGCGTGCCGGCGAAGAAGAGCCGATCCTCGATCCCCGCCCGGCGGGCCCGCGCGCGCACCTGCGCGGCGAACGCGGGGCTCGCGTCGACGGAACCCGCGATGGTGCAGCGCCACGGACGATCGGTGCCGAGATCGCGGAGCGCCTCGACGAGCACGTCCTGCCCCTTGTGCGGTGCGACCGTGCCGACGCACAGCAGCGCGGCACCCTCCGGTGTTCCGAGCGAGACGGGTGCGGGATCCGTGCCGGGTGCGACCACGACGACCCGCTCGCGCCGGACGCCTTCGTCGTCGATCAGGCGTCGCCGCGTCCAGTCGCTCGTCGCGACCACGGCGCTCGCCGACCGCAGCGCACGTCGCTCGGCGCTGATCTCGTGGTCACCGGCGTCGGCGAACGCGGCCGTCACCATGTGCGCGAGCACCACGGTCCGCACGCGACCCGCGTGCCGCTCGATCGTCTCGGGTGCCGTGCGCGCGACGAGCCCGTCGATGAGGACGAGCGCTCCGTCGGCGAGGTCGTCGAGCGCGGCCGCGAGCGCCGACGGCGACGACGGATCCACCTCGACGACGCGCACCGGCCGGCCGCGCGCGACGAGTGCGGCGGCGAGGCGGCGGTCGAAGACGTTGCCGCCGCTCACATGCGCAGGGTCGTCGACGCCGCGCGGGACGATGAAAGCGAGCGCGGTGCCATGCGTCACAGGGCCACCTCGAACGACGCCCACGCGATGTGCGATTCGTGCAGCGTCACCGCGATGCCCGACAGCGCGGCATCCCCGAGCTCCCCGTCGCGCAGCGCGGTGACGAGGCGGTCGGCGATCACGCCGCACAGGCGCTCGGTCGTCGTGTTGACGCCCTGGAAGGCCGGCTCGTCGTCGAGGTTGCGGTACGACAGCTCGGACAGGATGCCGCCGAGCACCGTCGATGCCCGCCCGATGTCGACGACGACCCCATCGGCGTCGAGGCCCGGCGCACGGAAGGTCGCGTCGACGACGAACGTCGCGCCGTGGAGGCGCTGGGCGGGGCCGAACGTCTCGCCGCTGAGGCTGTGGGCGATCATGATGTGGTCGCGCACGGTCACCGAGTAGGTCATCCGGCATCCCTCCAGTCGATGGTGTGACACAGGCCGGGCGCCGTACCCGACGCGATCGCGGCCAGGACGGCCGGCAGGTCGCGCCACGACGAGTCGCCGGTGAGCAGTTCGTCGAAGCCGTCGTCGTCCAGCAGGTCGAGAGCGAGGGCGAGCCGGTCGGCGGGGCGACGCGTGCCGCGACGGCGCGGCGAGATCGCACCGACCTGGCTGGAGCGGATCGTGAGCCGCCGCGCATGGAAGTCGCCGCCCAGGTGCAGACGCACCGGCCGGTCGCCGAACCAGCTCGCCTCGACGACCTCTCCCTCGGTCGCGGCCGACTCGAGTGCGAGCTGAAGGCCCTCCTCCGAGCCGCTCGTGTCGATCACGAGATCACGATCGACGGGCGCGCCCGCCGGGTGGGAGTAGGCGAGGCCGAGGCGGCCGCACACGTCGGCCTTGTCGCGGTCGACGTCGACGACGACGAGATCGATGCCGGGGATGCCGCGGGCCACGCGCGCGACGGACAGTCCGATCATGCCCGCGCCGATCACGGTGACGCGGTCGCCGACGAGCGGTGCGGCATCCCACAGGATGTTGACCGCGGTCTCGACGGCCCCGGCGAGAACCGCGCGTCGCGGCGGAACGGCATCGGGCACGGGCACGACCACCGAGGCGGGCACCACGAAGTACGACTGGTGCGGGTGGAGCGCGAAGACGGTGCGGCCGCGCAGCGCGTCGGGCCCGATCTCGACGACGCCGACG
>JAUHVN010000325.1 GCA_030425055.1 Actinomycetes bacterium
GGCGGCGTCATCGGGATCACCGACGGCGAGGACTCCATCCTCGGCGGCACCCAGATCCTGGCGCCGATCAACCTGCCGATCACCATCGGCGGCAACGCCGTCTCGGTGATCGGCGACTCCACCACCACCGGCTCGACGACAAGCCCCGGCACTCCCGGTGACCCGGGCGACCCGGGCGACCCCGGCGACCCCGGCGACCCCGGCGACCCTGGTGACCCCGGCGACCCTGGTGAGCCCGGAACCCCGGGAACCCCGGGCACTCCCGGCACCCCGGGCACTCCCGGGACCAACGGAAGCGGCTCGGCCGTCACGATGACGGCGGGGATGCTGCCCAACACCGGCGGCACCGGCGTCCTGCCCGTGCTGCTGATCGGAATGCTGCTCGCGGCAGCCGGCCTCGCCGGTCGCTTCGTGCGGCGGCGCACCGCGTAACGGCCTCGCGGGCGACCGGTACCGTGCCTGGACCGGTCGCCCGCGCGACCCGCGCGCACGCGTCGCAATAATGCGGATGCCGCGGCCCCGGGGGCGCCGCGGCATCCGTTGCTGCGCGCGAACGCGAAGATGCCGCGAGCCCGAAGGCCCGCGGCATCCTGATCTCGGTACACCGCCTTCGGCGGCACTCGATCTCCTGTGGGATCACGCCGCCTGCGGCGGCATTGACCCGGTTCGCGTCTACTTCGCGGCGACCACCTGAAGGGTGATCACAGCGGTCACGTCGTCACGCAGGCGAACGGTCGCCTCGTGCTCGCCGGTCGACTTGATCGGCGAAGTGATGTGGATCTTGCGCTTGTCGAGGTCGCCGAGGCCCGCGGCCTGGACGGCGTCCGCGACATCCGCGGGCTTGACCGAGCCGAAGAGGCGACCCTCCGAGCCGGCCTTCACGGCCAGGCGGACGGTGTTCGACTCGAGGGCGTCCTTGAGCGCCACGGCGTCTTCGTGGGCGTGGATCGCGCGCGCCTCGCGGGCGGCGCGGATCGACGCCACCTGCTTCTCGCCGCCACGGGTCCACGCAACCGCGAAGCCCTGGGGGATGAGGTAGTTGCGGGCGTATCCGTTCTTGACCTCGACCACGTCGCCGGCGCTACCGAGCCCGGCGACCTCGTTCGTGAGAATGAGCTTTGCCATCGGTACTCCTTAGCGGCCAGCGCCGGCGTAAGGCAGGAGCGCCATCTCGCGCGCGTTCTTGATCGCGCGAGCGATGAGACGCTGCTCCTGCACCGAGACACCGGTGATACGACGGGCGCGGATCTTGCCGCGCTCCGAGATGAACTTGCGAAGCGTGGCGACGTCCTTGTAGTCGATCACGCCCACGCGGATGGACTTCGCGGGAGCGGCGTTCTTCGCGCCCTTCCGCGGCTTGCGGCGGTCGCCGCTCGACTTTCCAGCCATGGGGATTCCTTACTGAGAGTGAGAAGTTGTGGTTTGCCCGATTAGAAGGGCGTGTCGTCGCCGTAGTTGGCGCCGGGGGTGCTCCAGGCGTCGCCGCCTCCGCTGTTGCCGCCGCTGTTGCCGCCCTGCGAGCCGGGGGTCGCCCACGGCTCGTCGGCAGCGACCTGCTGACGCTGGCCGCCGCCGCCACCCGAGGTGCGGGTGACCTGAGCGGTCGCGTAGCGCAGCGACGGGCCGATCTCGTCGACCTCGAGCTCGATCGCGGTGCGGTTGTTGCCCTCGCGGTCCTGGTAGGAACGCTGCTTGAGGCGACCCGATGCGATCACGCGCATGCCCTTGGTGAGCGAACCGGCGACGTGCTCGGCGAAGTCGCGCCACACGCTCGCGCGGAGGAACAGCGCTTCGCCGTCCTTCCACTCGTTGGTCTGACGGTCGAAGTTGCGCGGAGTCGACGCGATCGTGAAGTTCGCGACGGGGAGGCCGTTCTGCGTGTAGCGCAGCTCGGGATCAGCCGTGAGGTTGCCCACGACGGTGATGATCGTCTCTCCGGCCATGGCGTCAGGCCTTCGCAGCCTTGGCGGGGGCGGCGGCCTTGGCGGCCGACGACTTCGCGGGGGCCTTCGCCGGAGCAGCAGCCTTGCGGGCGGCCTTCTCGTCGGCGCGGACCTTCTCGGCGGCGACCATCGCGATGGCCTCTTCGGCGCGCAGGACCTTCGTGCGCATGATGCGCTCGTCGAGCTTGAGCTGGCGGTCCAGCTCCTGCGTCGCCTCACTGGTGGCGGTGAAGTTCACGACGGCGTAGATGCCCTCGTTCTTCTTCTGGATCTCGTACGCGAGACGGCGGCGGCCCCAGATGTCGACGTTGTCGATCGAGCCACCATCGTTCGTGATGACCTTCAGGAACTTGTCGAGGCTCGGGGCGACCGTGCGCTCGTCGATCTCGGGGCTCAGGATGACCATGAGCTCGTACTGGTGCGTCACTAACCCACCTCCTTCGGACTTGAACGGCTGTCGGGCATTTCCCGGCAGCAGGAGGGTGTGTTGCACGTCGTCCGGTTGCGCGCGGATCGCGGGCGTGCGGACAACCGTCCTATGGTACCGGATGCTTCCCGCCCGGCCGAATCTCCGGCATCCAGCCCGTCGACACCCGGGCGAGAAATCAGATCGAGCGCGGGAAACACCCGCGCTCGTGGTGTCTCGCGACGGCTGTGGTTTCTCGCCGATTCGCGCGATCCGAGTGAGTGCCACGACCTCAGCGGAACGCGGGGATGCCGGTCAGGTGCTGGCCGAGGATCAGGGTGTGCACTTCGTCGGTGCCCTCGTAGGTGCGCACCGATTCGAGGTTGGCGGCGTGGCGGATGGGCGCGTTGTCGAGCAGCACCCCGTCGCCACCCAGGATCGTGCGGGCCTCGCGGGCGATCGCGATGGCCTCGCGCACGTTGTTGAGCTTGCCGAGCGAGATCTGCGCGGGGGTGACGGTTCCGGCATCCTTCGCGCGCCCGATCTCGAGCGCGAGCAGCGCACCCTTGTGCAGCTCGACCGCCATGTCGACGAGCTTGCGCTGCGTGAGCTGGAATCCCGCGATGGGCCGGCCGAACTGCTCACGGCGCAGCGCGTGGGTCAGCGCGGCGTCGAAGCTGTCGCGCGCGGCGCCGAGTGCTCCCCACACGATGCCGTACCGGGCATCGCTCAGCGCCGAGAACGGGCCGCGCAGCCCCTCGGCCCCCGGCAGCATCGCGTCGGCGGGCAGCCGGATGTCGTCGAAGCGCAGCTCGGTCTGGATCGACGCCCGCATCGACCCCTTGGGCTCGAGAACGGATGCCTCGAAGCCGGGGTCGTCGGTCGGCACCAGGAATCCGCGCACCCCGGCATCCGTCTGCGCCCACACCACGGCGATGTGGGCGATCGTGCCCATGCCGATCCACCGCTTCGACCCCGACAGCACCCAGTCTTCGCCGTCGCGC
>JAUHVN010000326.1 GCA_030425055.1 Actinomycetes bacterium
CATCGGACGCGGCGCTCCACAGCGACGACACCAGCTCGGTGCGCTCGATCGTGCGGCCCTCGCGCAGCACGAGGTACTGCAGCAGCTCGAACTCCTTGTAGGTGAAGCCGGCCGACTCGCCGTCGACGAGCACGCGCTTGCGCGAGATGTCGACGACGACCGCGCCGGCGACGTGGTCGTCCTCTTCGGGCTCGTCCTGCTTGGTGCGGGCGACGGCCGACGGCTCGTGCAGGGCGAGGCGCACGACGTCGACATCGCGTCCGCCCGACCCCTCGGGGGCCAGCGCGACGGTCGCGTACGACTCGGCGGACGGCGAGAGCTCGGCCAGTGTGCGACGCAGCGCCGACACCAGCGTGCCGAGGTCGACGCCGTCGGCTTCGGCCTTCGTCTCGTCGATGCCCACGTAGAGGGCGAAGCCGCGCGGCGCGGTGCCGGCGGGGATGTTGCGAGCGGAGCGCGGTGTGGCCGTCGCGGGTGCCGCGGGAGCGATGTCGGGAGCGGCGGTGACGGGGGCCGGTGCGCGGTGCGGCGCGGCGGTCGGAACGGGCGCGGTCACGGCGCGCAGGTGTCGGGGGCGGGCGGGGCGATCGAGGAGAGCGGTGGTCGACATGACGATGGTCCTTGCGGGAGATCCGGGATCACGGTCCCGGTGCGGGTGCTGCGAAGATGCCCTCGAGGGGCGGGTGCGGAGCATCCGGACAGTCCGGATCGGATGCTCGGGGCCCGTCCGCGTCAGAAGCGGAGAAGGGGCCGGGCGGGGTGTCGCTGGATCAGCGGCACATTCGACAACACATGACAACGCGGCCGGCCATCATCATGCCGCCAGTCCCGTTCGCCTCCCAGGCGGACAGAGAGCATGCGCTGTTGGTCATGACCGCGATTATGTCGGCCCGAGTCGCCGTGCGTCAAATCATTTCGCTCGAGGGCCGGATCATGACGCTCTGTTACGCGCGGGGATGCCACCATGACATCCGTGACTTCCGCTGCCTTCCCACCCGACTTCACCTTCGGCTCCGCGACCGCGGCGTACCAGGTCGAAGGCGCCTTCGACGAGGACGGCCGCGGCCCCTCGATCTGGGACACCTTCAGCAAGACGCGCGGCAAGGTGTGGAACGGCGACACCGGCGACATCGCGTGCGACCACTACCACCGCTGGGAGGCCGACCTCGACCTCATGGCCGACCTGGGCCTGGACGCCTACCGGTTCTCGATCGCGTGGCCGCGCATCCAGCCCACCGGCACCGGGCCGGTCAACCAGGCGGGGGTCGATTTCTACTCGCGGCTCGTCGACGGACTGCTCGCGCGCGGCATCCGCCCCGTCGCGACGCTGTACCACTGGGATCTGCCGCAGCCGCTCGAGGATGCCGGCGGCTGGCCCGCGCGGGCGACGGCCGACGCGTTCGCCGAGTACGCGTCGATCATGGGCGCGGCCCTCGGCGACCGCGTGCACACCTGGACGACCCTCAACGAGCCGTGGTGCTCGGCGTACCTCGGCTACGGGCAGGGCGGGCATGCGCCCGGCCGTCACGAACCGGCGGCCGCGCTCGCCGCGGTGCACCACCTCAACCTCGCGCACGGCCGTGCCCTGCAGGCGCTGCGCGCGACCTCGACCGGGTCGCCGCAGTACTCCGCGACGCTCAACTTCCACGTGCTCCGCGGGCAGGGCGACGGCGCGGCCGAGGCGATGCGCCGCATCGACGCGCTCGCGAACCGTGCGTTCACCGGTCCGATGCTGCGTGGGGAGTACCCGGCCGACCTGCTCGACGACACCGCCGAGGTCACCGATTGGGCGTTCGTGCGCGACGGCGACCTCGAGGCGATCGCGCAGCCGATCGACGTGCTGGGCGTCAACTACTATTCGACTGCGACCGTGCGGCTGTGGGACGGCTCGGCGCCGATGCAGCACAACGACGGACACAAGACCGCGGCGGGCGGCACGGCGTGGCCGGGCAGCGACCGCGTCGTCGAGTTCGTCGAGCAGCCGGGTCCCTACACGGCGATGGGCTGGAACATCGCGCCCGAGGGCCTCGAGGAGCTGCTGCTGTCGCTGCGCGAGCAGTTCCCCGACCAGCCGCTCATGATCACCGAGAACGGCGCCGCCTTCGACGACGAGGTCGCGCCCGACGGCTCGGTGCCCGACCCGCTGCGCGTCGACTACCTGCATCGCCACTTCGCTGCGGCGCTGCGGGCCATGGAGCAGGGCGTCGACCTGCGCGGCTACTTCGTGTGGTCGCTGCTCGACAACTTCGAATGGGGCTACGGCTACGCCAAGCGGTTCGGCATCGTTCGCGTCGACTTCGACAGCCTCGAGCGCACCCCGAAGCACAGCGCCGAGTGGTATCGGCGGCTGATCGCCGAGCGGATGCTGCCCGCCTAGGCTGGAGGGCATGAACAAGGGCACCGTCTGGACCATCCTCGCCGTCGTCGCGGCGGTCGTGATCGCCTGGATCCTCGTCGAGCTGCTCGCGGGGCTGCTCGTGTTCATCGTCAAGCTGGTCATCGTCGCCGTCGTCGCGGTCATCGTCTACTTCGTGATCCGCGCCGTGTTCGCCCGCAGCGCGCGTGATTGACGCCGACCCCCTCTTCACGGGGTTACCCTGTCGTGGTGTCTGACCTGAGTTTCGCCCACGAACCCGACGCATCGCGCTACACGCTGCACCGCGGCAGCGACCTGGTGAGCGTGCTCGACTATCGCGACGACGGGCGCACGCTGGCGCTGACCCGCGCGTACACCGTGCCCACCTTTCGCGGCCACGGGTACGCGGGCGAGCTCGTCGAACGCGTGATCGCCGAGCTCGAGGCATCCGGCGAACGCGAGGTCATCCCGGTGTGCTGGTACGTCGCCGAGTGGTTCGCCACGCACCCCGAGCGCGCCGGAATCGTCCACGAGCGCACCCCTGCGCGCTGACCGAGTCGCCGTAGCCGCGGGCGTCCGTCTCGTCAACCCCCGCCGTCGCCCGCGTGACGGGCGCGACGATGGAAGCCGACGGGAGGAGTCCCCATGAACGATCACCACGGCAGTGCCGACCACCACGGTCAGGACGACGCCGACGGCACGCTCTCGGGCGGCCAGATGCAGCACGAGATGAACGGCCCCGAACAGGACCAGCCGATCCTCGCTCAGAACAACGCGCCCGACTCCGAGAAGATCGCGGGCATCGTCGAGCAGACGCGCACCGACGTCGCGGGTCACCCCGCCGAGCGCGTGCGCGACATCCTCGCGCAGCGCTTCGAGCAGGCCGGGATCCAGATCGACGACGCCGAGCTCGACCGGCTCACCGCCGAGGCCGGCGCCGCCTGAGCACCCGCGCTCCGGTCACGCCGCGTCGTGGTCGCGCAACCCGACGCGG
>JAUHVN010000327.1 GCA_030425055.1 Actinomycetes bacterium
CGGAGAGGTACGAGTCCACCAGTGCCGCACCGCGCAGCTGCGACGAGACGTTGAGATCGACGATCTCGTGGCGGGGGGTGTCGCGGTAGATCCGCACCACGCGGTTCTCCGCCTTGCCGTACTTGTTGGCGCCGAGGCTGACCGAAACCATGACTAGCTCCCTCTGTAGGTCGAATAGGCGAACGGACTGAGCAGCAGGGGCACGTGGTAGTGCCGGCTCGAGCCGTCGTCCGCGACCTCGACGGTGAACGTCACGGTGACGAAGGGGTAGAAGGTCTCCACCTCGCGGGCGGCGAAGTACGCGCCGGTGAGGAAGGTCAGGGTGTAGTCGCCGGCGGGCAGCTGCTCGGGGCCGAGCGCGGCGCGGCCGTCGGCGTCGGTGGTGCCGTGCGCGATGATCGCCCCGCCGGTCTCGGCGACGACCGAGCCGCCGGATGCCGCGGCCAGCACGACCGCGACACCTTCCGCGGGTGCCCCGGTGGCGGCATCCAGCACGTGCGTCGTGAGGTGACTGGTCATCGCGCGTCCGCCGTTTCGTTCTCGGTGACAGTGGTGCGCAGGCGCAGCAGCGCGATCTGCGCGAGCTGGTCGAGGGCTTCGGATGCCTCGGTCTCATCGTCGTTGCCGAGCCGCCGCTCGAGCTCCGACAGCATCTCCGACGGCGAGCGCCCGGCCGCCCGGATGAGGAAGACCCGCCCGAACCGCTCCTCGTAGGCGGCGTTGCCGGCGGCGATGCGGGCCGTGACGTCGGCCGCGGCATCCGTCATCGACGCCTGCTCGCTGCGGGATGCCTCGGCTTCGGCACCCGTCGTCGTCGGGCGTTCGCCGATGCGCGGGTGGTGCGCGAGCGCGGCGTCGAGGTCGTCGCGGGTCCACCTGCGCGAGGCCGCGGCTGCGGCATCCGTCAGGTCGTCGATGTTCGCGTAGGGCCGCGCATCGACGAGCGTGTCGACCCACGCGGGAATCGCCGCCCACACGGCGACGATCTCAGCCGCTTCGGGAGCCGGCAACGCGTTGAACTCGGCGAGCTCCATGTCGTCACGTTAGCGGGTGCGCGTTTCTGCGGGGTTTCGGGAGTGCCGCAGTCGGCGGCATCTTCGGCGTGATCGGCAGGTGACGGATGCCGCGTGTCCGCCGTCGAGTCCGCTCCGCGGCGACGGGTTCGACAGCGTCCGCGCGGACTCAGGTCGGTCCATGAACTGATTGGCGCCTTGCGTTCCTCCGACGCCGAGCCGCCGCGACACTCCTCGTACGTGCAATGTCCGGATACGGATGGCTGCTTTCTGATGATCGCTGTCGCACCGGACCGTGTCGGAGATCCTGACGGGTCCCGCACGATGGAGGCATGCGCATCGCAGACTTCCCTGCACCCGATACTTCTGCCGCCCGGGGTGCCCTCGAGCTCGCGACGCAGTACCAGTCCCCGGCGATCACGGCTCACGCGCTGCGCTCCTGGCTTTGGGCCGAGGCGTTCGCGGAGGTCGACGGCATCACCGATATCGACCGCGAGCTGCTGTACGTGTCTGCCGTCTTGCATGACATCGGCACCGTGACGGAGTTCGACAACCACTCGATCTCCTACGAGCACGCCGGCGGCCACGTAGGTGTCGCGCTCACTGCAGGAGCAGGCTGGCCCGCCCACCGGCGAGATCGGGTGCTCGAGGTGATCGTGCGCCACAACTGGCCGAGTGTCGATCCAGCGTTGGACGCCGAGGGCTACCTCCTCGAGGTCGCCACCGGTCTGGACATCTCCGGCGCGAGGCCGGATGCTCTGCCGGTGGGCTTTCAGCGCGAGGTTCTCGCTGCCCACCCCCGAGGGACACTCGCCGCGGAGTTCGGCTCATGCGTAAGCGACCAGGCAGCGCGCAAACCCGATACGGCCGCGAAACGACTGGTCGACGGCGGTCTCATCGACAAGCTCACGGCCAACCCCCTCGAACGCCTGGGCTGACTCCGCCACGCTGGTGCGACCGCTGCAGGTGAGTGGTGTCGCAGGCGAAGGACCGGTATGCCTGGTCGAGGACGGGCGATACTGCATGGTCTTGCAGATCAGTAAAGTGCTACGCTGTGCTACATGTCGGAGGCGATCAGTCAGCGCGAGATGCGGAACAGCAGCTCAGAGGTGCTGCGGCGCGTCGAAGCCGGTGAGGAGCTGACCATCACCAACCACGGTCGCCCGGTGGCGCGGTTGGTGCCGATCCGTCCGTCCGTGCTCGACGAGCTCATCGCGGACGGCGGCGCTCGGACTGCACTCTCCGACCAGCCGTGGGCGGAGCTGCCTCCTGCGGCGCCCTCCACCGCGACAGGCGACGAGCTCATCGCCGATGTCCGCGGCTACGAGCGCGACTACTGATGGTCGACGCCTATCTGGACACGTCCGCGGCGATGAAGCTGGTCATCGCCGAAGCGGGCAGCGGTGAGATCGTCCGCGTCCTTGACGACCCGGAACGACGGGTCGTCGCTTCCTGGCTTCTGCACACAGAGCTGCATTGCGCGGCGGGCCGACGACCGGAACACATCTCGCACCCCCGCCTGCAGGCCGTGCTGGAGCGCACGCTGATCGTCGACCTCACGAGAGCCGACATGCTCACCGCGGGAACGTTCGCGCCGCTGCGCTCGCAGGACGCGATCCACCTTGCCGTCGCGCTCCGCCTCGGCGTTCAAGAGATGATCACGTACGACCGAGAACTAGCGGATGCCGCTGCCCGCGCAGGCTTGCGCGTGCTGGCGCCCGGTTCATCGGGCTAGATTCGTCCGCGGACAAGGCCGCACATCGTATCCACGCTCCCCGAACTGCGTGAGAGGCGACCTGCCTACACGGTGTGCGCGATGGTGATGGCTTGCTCGACGAGCATGGCGATGCCGACGAGGATCATGAGGACACCGGACAGCCGATTCAGAAGGGCGCCGGCACGGTTCGTGCGCGACAGTCGCCGGGCGATGGTGCCCAGCAGGAGGTAGAACGCTGTGCCGATCGCGCCGTAGACGCCGAGTTGCAGGGTCGCCGGAAGTGGCGATTCGGCTCGGACGAACAGCGGCAGGATGGCCAGGAAGAACAGCAGAGCCTTGGGGTTGAGTGCGCTGACGCCGATGCCGCGGATGAGGGTGTGGGCGTCGGGCCGAAGATCCGAGGGCGCGATGGTGCCGGCGGGTGCCGCGGCGCTTCGTGCGCGGAGGATTGAGGTGCCGAGGTAGATGAGGTAGCCGGTCAAGGCGAGCGGGAGGATCGCCGCAAGGCCCCGGAAGAACACACGCAACGCGAAGCCGAACGGCCCGAGGCCGACCCGGCGTGCTGGTTGGGATGGACTGGTCATGGGCTCCTCCATTGTCGAACCCTCGAATCGGT
>JAUHVN010000328.1 GCA_030425055.1 Actinomycetes bacterium
CATCGAGGACGGTGCACGCAGCCTGAGCGAGCTTTACCTGCTGCGCGACACGACGGTGCGCGAACTCATGGAGGTGCGACTCATGATCGAAACGCACGCCGCCCGCGGAGCAGCGCTTCATGCCACCGAGCTAGAGATCCGCGCAATGCGTCTCTGCCTCGACGAGTTCTCGCGAGCACACCACGTCCTCGAGGCGGCACAGCTCGACCTTGTCTTCCATTCGCTGATCGTGCGCGCGGCGCACAACACAGTACAGGAGACGATGTACAGCTCGATCAGCGCACTCGTGTTCGAGATGATGCTCCGCAGCCTCTCCGACCGCGAAGTGCGCAGCATCGGTGCTCCGATGCACGAAGAGGTGTGGAACGCCATCCGCGACCACGCCCCGGACAGGGCCGAAGCCGTGATGAAGGAGCATCTCACCCTTGCGGAGTCACTGTACGGCGATGACTACAACCGCAGCCTCCGCGCGCTGGCAAGCAGAGAATTGCGCCGCAGCCTCGGCGCGGCGGCATCGATCGACGCCATCCTGACGGAAGTCTCTCGTCGTCACGATGCGCTAATGCGCTCGCAGTTCGCAGCAACCACCGCCCAAACAACTCGCGGAGCGTCGAAAAGGCCTCAGCCCCAAACGGCGAGCCCTGGGATGGATTGACCCGATCGACACCCGTCACGCTGCCCCCGCGCCGTCACCAACGACCCGCCGGGGTGCAACACCCTCACACGGTTACGTGAGTGGCGTCCGATCGGGGGTCACTTGGGGGACACCACCCTACAGATTTCGAGCGCTAGTGCTGGCGATTGCAACCATCTGCACACGCACGAATATGGCGTTTAATCAGGAATTTCTTGACGCGGAGACGGAGGGATTTGAACTCTGCCACATCGACATTTCGTACATCCCGCGGTTTGCGGTCAAGCATGATTCCGCGGATTCGCGGCTTTCCTCACTGTGCTCGGCGACGCCGCCCTGCGATTGATTCTTCCCAAACGCTTCTCACGCCGATAGTGCCCTCGATGGCGCGCGCACGGTCTTCGGGCGTCGTGTGCCGACGACTTCAGAGTTAGCTGAGTATTTGGTGGCGTGAGCGCCAGTGATTGTTGCGGTTGAGCGCCACTGGATATCACTCTCGGAGCCACCGGTATTGCCGGTGAGCGCCACCCCCGCAGGCGCGACGCTCACCGACACCTGGGTTAGCCAGCCGCAGCGGCGGTGTGCTCGCGCATGTTGACGTCGCCGGTCTCGATCCAGAGGGTGTTGTGGACGATGCGGTCCATGATCGCGTCGGCGTGGACCCCGCCGCCGAGGCGCTGGTGCCAGTCCTTCTTCGCGTACTGCGTGCAGAACACCGTCGAGGTCGCGTCGTAGCGGCGTTCGAGGAGCTC
Source organism: Actinomycetes bacterium (assembly GCA_030425055.1). Taxonomy (GTDB): domain Bacteria; phylum Actinomycetota; class Actinomycetes; order Actinomycetales; family Microbacteriaceae; genus Microbacterium. The sequence goes on from JAUHVN010000328.1 coordinate 1,387, forward strand.
GAGCAGCATGGATCGGACGTCGTCGGTGGGTCGATCGAGCAGCCACTCGTCGATCACCAGGAGCGTGAACGTGGAGTACTTCCGCGACCACTTCTCCCGACCGGCGGGCTTGTCTTTCGCGGTAGCCCAGGTCTCTTCGAGGTCGGGCATGCGGATGTAATGCGCCCGGTATTGGTGCTGACACGCCTGCTTCGCCAGCGCGGACCCGAGGTAGGACTTCCCGGACCCGGTGAACCCTTGGAACACCACGTTCATGTGCCTCTGGATGAACTGGCGGGTCCCGAGTTGCGCGATCACACCCCGGTCGAGGCCGCGCTGTTCGAGCAGGTCGACCCGCCGCAGGTCCGCGTTCGGGTAGCGGAGACCCGCTCGGCGGATCAGGCCCTCGACCTTGGAGTGGGTGAACGCAGCGTGGGCGTCGTCGACGGCGAGCTTGATCCGCTCCTCGAACACCAACCCGATCGTGAGGCCCTCGTCCTGGATGTCGAACGCGTCGACCAGGGCGGGGACGCCCATCTCCCGCAGCTTCCGCTTCGTCTCCGCATCGAGCCGACTCATCGGGTGCCTCCCGCGTAGTAGTCGGCGCCGCGGACATACCCGGCAGATTCCTCTGGGGCCGACGGTTCGAACCATGGACCTCGTCTGCCGGTCTGGTCCTGGTTCGACTCCAGGATCGGCCGCAGATGCGCGTATCGCGGCGAACGGACGCGGGGACTCCAGCGCGATGCCGGCGGCAGCCTCGACCCGCGTGGCGGAGTAGCGGCGGGTCATCCGCAGCACTGCCAGCGCGGCGCCCAGGCCCTGCTCGTCGACCGGGACGGACTCGAAGATCCGGTTCACCACGACCGTGGTGTTCTCCCCGATCCTGCCCGCCCACTCCCTGGCCCGCTGCGGGTCCATCTGCTGGTAGCGGGGCCTGTCGGGCAGGTCGCTGTCGTGCGTCCGGTACTCGTTGATCACTCCGGCCGGGGCGAGGAGATGGCTGGTGAGCCGCTGATCCCCGGCGAACACCTCCAGCATCGTGTCGGTAATGCGCAGATCGACGGACCGGCCGATGTTCTCGTAAGGGACGGAATAGAAGTTCCGCTCGAACACCACATGCCCGTTGCGCTGGACCTTGCGTCCGTAGAACCACTGCGAGATCTCGAACGGAACCTGCGGGAGGGGCCGCAGCAGCGGCTTCTCCTCCGCCTCGAACACCGTCAGCCTCGACCCCGCGCGCTTCTGGAACGGCCTCGCGTTGTACTCGGTCACGCGTTCGTAGACCGCAGCGCGCAGTTCCGGGAGCGTCGCGAACCGCTGGTTGCGGAGGGCGGCGATCACCGCCGTCGCGACGTTGCCGACCGTGCCTTCGACACTCGGCTTGTCCTTCGGCTTCTTCACCCGCCCGGGCAGCACCGCCGCCGAATAGTGCGCGGCGAGCTCCCGATACGCATCGTTGAGCACGACCTCACCCTCCGCGGGGTGCTTGATCACCCCCGCCTTCAGGTTGTCCGGGACGATCCTGGGGACACTGCCGCCGAACCATTCGAACATCGCGACGTTTGCGCGCAGCCAGGTGTCCTGCTTCATGTCCAGCGTCGGCCAGGCGAACGAGTAGCGGGAGAACGGCAGCGTCGCGACGAACAGGTAGACCCTCGTCGTGGCGCCGGTGACCGGGTCGGTCAGCTGCATCGTCTTGCCCGACCAGTCGACCTCGACCGTCTGCCCGGCCTTGTGGCCGACCCTCGACGCCGCGCCGATCACGAGGACGTGGCGCTGGTAGGTCTTGCAGAACCGGTCGTAGCCCATCGCGGTCTCGCCCTTTGCCCGGCAGGCGTCGACATACTCGCCGTGCAGCAGCTTCAACGTCACCCCGACCCGGGCGAGCTCGCGATGGATCTTGTCCCAGTCCGGCTGCGCGTGAACACTCTCGTGCTCACCACGCCCCGGGAACAACCGCGCA
>JAUHVN010000009.1 GCA_030425055.1 Actinomycetes bacterium
TGTTGCGCCCGACCTCGCCGAGGCCGCCGAGCGGCGTGACCCGCAGGGTGCCCTTCTCGAGGGCGGGCGGCTCGTAGGGGGTGTTCGGCATGGCGTTCCTCTCAGGATGCCGCTCGTGCGGCGCGGAGCGTGCGCCGACGCATCATCGGGTGGTGCCCGACACCTTGGGCAGCGCGCCGCCGGCGGCGGCGTTGCGGTCGGGACGGAAGTCGGAGAAGTCGGCGCCGGCGACACCCGAGACGAGCGCGAGCTCGTCTTCGATGATCGCGGCCTCCCATTCCTCGGGGCCGACCAGGGGAAGCCGCACGCGCGGGCTGCCGATGCGGCCGAGGCCGTGCAGGATGTACTTCGCGGCGACGGTGCCCGGCACGTGGGTCATGGTCGCGCGGACGAGCGGCTCGAGACGGCGGTGCTCGGCGGTCGCGGCGTGCAGGTCGCCGCGGTTGACGGCGTCGACGATCACGCGGTACGGCGCCGGGGCGATGTTCGCGGTCACGCCGATCAATCCGGTGGCGCCGATCGCCAGGTGCGGCAGCACGTTGGCGTCATCGCCCGAGAAGTACATCAGGCCCGTCTGATTGAGCACGCGGCTGACCTCGCTGAAGTCGCCCTTGGCGTCTTTGATCGCGAGGATGTTCGGATGCTTGGCGAGGCGCAGGATCGTCTCGTACCGGATCGGAACGCCGGTGCGGCCCGGGATGTCGTAGAGGATGACGGGCAGGTCGGTCGCGTCGGCGACGAGGCGGAAGTGCGTCAGGATGCCGGCCTGCGTGGGCTTGTTGTAGTACGGCGTCACGATCATGATGCCGTCGGCGCCCGCGCGTTCGCTGGCCTTGTAGAGTTCGATCGCGTGGGCGGTCTCGTTCGAGCCGCCGCCGGTGATGATCTTCGCGCGGCCGGCTGCGACGTCCTTGCCGACCTCGACGAGGCGCACCTTCTCGGCATCCGTCAGCGTCGACGTCTCGCCGGTGGTGCCGGTCACCACGATGCCGTCGGCACCCGCGGTCACGACGTCGTCGATGTGCTTCTCGACGGCGGGCCAGTCGACCTCGCCGTCGGCCGTCATCGGCGTGACGAGCGCGACGAGCACCTGTCCGAAGGGGTTGCCCGTGTGCGTCATGGGTTCCAGGCTAGCGGGCTACCGGCCACGTTCGCCGACGGCCGCCGACAGCCCGGGCGGCACCACGCGCGTGAGCGCGGTGAGCACCTTGTACTTCAGCGACGGCACCGACACCGCCTTGCCGCGCGCGGCATCCCGCAGCCCCTGGGCGACGACGTCGGGGGCGTTAAGCCACATCCACCCGGGCACGCCCTCCTCGCCGGGAGGAGCCCCGGCGCGCTCGTGGAAGTTCGTGTGCGTGAATCCCGGGCACACCGCCGTCACCGTGACGCCGCGAGGCGAGTAGCGCGCGTTGGCCCAGCTGCTGAAATCGACGACCCAGCGCTTGCATGCGCCGTACGTCGAGCGAGGGATGAACGCCGCGACCGAGGCGACGTTGATGATGCGACCGTGCCCTCGCTCGAGCATCGGCTCGAGGGCGGCGTGCATGAGACGCATCGGAGCGTCGACGTGCACCTGGAGATGCTTCACCTCGTCGGCGATGTCGTTGCGCTCGAAGGCCAGCGGCAGCCCGAAGCCCGCGTTGTTGACGAGCACCTCGATCGGCCTGTCCCGATCGGACAGCCGCTTGACCACCCGCGCGCGATCACGGCCCTCGGTGACGTCGGCGCGCAGCACCTCGGTGCCCACCCCGTAGCGGTCGGCGATCTCACCGCGCACGCGGTCGAGCGCCACGCGGTCGCGACCGACGAGCACGACGTCGGCTCCGCGTCCCGCGAGCTGCCGGGCGAACTCCTCGCCCAGGCCTGAACTGGCGCCGGTGATCAGCGCGGTGACCATGTGCTCACTCCCCTGCTCGGTGGTACGTCAGGAATCGGTAGCGGATGCCGCCGGTCGAGGTGTGCCATCCGTCCACCGGATCGGCAGCGACAGGCGCGAATCCGTCGCGGGCGGGCGCGTAGGCGTCTCCTTCGACCTCGAGGTCGAGTTCGGTGACCTCGAGCACGTCGGCGGATCCGATGGCCTCGCCGTAGAGCTGCCCGCCGCCGATCACCCACACGTCGCCGTCGCCGGCCGCGGCGAGCGCATCGTCGAGCGAGCCCGCGCGCTCCGCACCGTCGGCGGCCCAGTCGCCGCGGCGTGTGACGACGATGTTGCGGCGTCCGGGCAGCGGGCGGAAGCGCTCCGGCAGCGAGTCCCACGTGCGTCGGCCCATCACGACGGGCGCACCCCACGTGACGGCGCGGAAGTGGGCGGCATCCTCGGGCACATTCCACGGCATCCCGCCGTCGGCGCCGATCACGCCGCCATGGGCCTCGGCCCAGACGAGTCCGACGGTCATACGGCGACGGCGCCCCGGATGGCGGGGTGGTGCTGGTAGTCCTCGATCACGAAGTCCTCGTACCGGTAGTCGAAGATCGACGCCGGCCGGCGCCCGAGGCGCAGGGTCGGATACGGGTACGGCTCTCGCGAGAGCTGCTCGCGAACCTGCTCGAGATGGTTGTCGTAGATGTGGCAGTCCCCGCCGGTCCACACGAAGTCGCCGGGTTCGAGATCGGCCTGCTGCGCCATCATGACCGTCAGCAGCGCGTACGAGGCGATGTTGAACGGCACGCCCAGGAACATGTCGGCGCTGCGCTGGTACAGCTGGCACGACAGGCGCCCGTCAGCGACGTAGAACTGGAAGAACGCGTGGCACGGGGCCAGCGCCATGTCGGGGATGTCGGCGGGATTCCAGGCCGAGACGATGATGCGGCGCGAGTCGGGGTCGGTGCGGATCTGCTCGACGACCTGCGCGATCTGGTCGATGTGGCGCCCGTCGGGCGTCGGCCACGACCGCCACTGCACTCCGTAGACGGGCCCGAGCTCGCCGTCGGCATCCGCCCATTCGTCCCAGATCGTCACGCCGTGCTCCTGCAGCCAGCCCACGTTCGACTCGCCCCGCAGGAACCACAGCAGCTCGTACGCGACGGACTTGAAGTGGACGCGCTTGGTCGTGATCAGGGGGAAGCCCTCGGAGAGATCGAAGCGGATCTGGCGGCCGAAGACGCTCGTGGTGCCGGTGCCGGTGCGATCGTCGCGGTGGGTTCCGTTCGCCAGCACGTCGCGCAGCAGGTCTTCATACGGGGTCGGCACGGTCACGCCTGTCACGATACCGCCGCGCCTCGCGGTGGGGCGCGCGCGGCATGCCGGGCGCCGCCGGTTACGACCGGTTTCGTCATCTTCGGCGATATCGGGATCCATTCAGCCGCACGCAGTTATCCTGAATGGCTGTGACCGCTCTCACCGCCCTCATCGTCGTCGCCGTGCTCCTCACGGCGACCGCCGGCGTCGGCGCATACGTGCGCTGGCGCCAGGGGCGACCCAGTCGGCACATCGAGCACGAGGTCATCCAGCCCGAGCGACTGGGCGCCGACGGCCTCGGCGAGGTCGCGACCCTGCTGCAGTTCAGCACCGAGATGTGCGCGCGGTGCCCCGGTCTTCACCGCACCCTGTCGGAGATCGCCGACGCACGCGACGGCGTCCGCCACCTGAACATCGACCTCACGCACCGGCCCGACATCGCGAAGCACTTCCACGTGCTGCAGACCCCCACCACACTCGTGCTCGACCGCGACGGCGTCGTCCAGACGCGTTTCGGCGGCACACCCAGCCGCCACGTCGTCGAGCTGGAGCTGACCAGAATGGCGGCCGTCGATGCCTGATCCGCACTCCGTCGAGATCGACGCCCGAGGTCCCCGCTTCGCTGCCGGGATCACGTCAGTGCTGCTGCTCGTGGTGGTGTTCCTCGGACTCACGGGACCGTCGGCCGGCCCGGTACAGACGGCGTCCGTCGCGCAGCGCGCGCTCGACCCGGCATTCCTGCTGCTTCTGGGCACGGCTCTGCTGTTCCTGTGGGGCGTCCTCTCGCCGCGTACGGCACCGTGGGCCGTGCTGTATCGCCGTGTCGTCGCCCCCCGACTACCGGCACCGACCGAGTTCGAGGACCCGCGTCCGCCGCGCTTCGCGCAGGGCGTCGGTCTCACCGTCGTGGGCATCGGGCTGGTGCTCCATCTCGCGGGGGTGCCGTGGGCGCTGGTCGTCGCCGCGGCCATGGCGTTCGTCGCCGCCTTCCTCAGCGCGGCATTCGGCGTGTGCCTCGGATGCCACATGTACCTGCTGCTGCAGCGCGTCGGTCTCGTCGGCCGCGAACGGCCGGCGCAGGTCTGAGGCGCGGCCTGCCGCACACGCGGCGAGCCGCGTCAACCCGTCGCGCCGCGGCATCCGTCGCCGTTAGGCTGACCGCGATGAGCCCCGGCGCGGGGCCGCGCCGACGAGGGAGGCCGACATGACCGTCACGAGCGAAGCGAGCACCGCCTGGAAGGGCAGCCTCATGGACGGGGCCGGCGAGGTCACCCTCCTGTCGTCGGGTCTGGGTTCGTTCGACGTGAACTGGAAGGCCCGCAGCGAAGGCTCCACGAGCACGACCACGCCCGAAGAACTGCTCGCCGCGGCGCACTCGGCATGCTTCTCGATGGCCCTCTCGCACGCGCTCGCCGGCAACGGCACTCCCCCGGAGTCGATCGACGCCACGGCATCGGTGACGTTCAAGCCGGGTACCGGCATCACCGGCAGCCACCTCAACGTCAACGCGGTCGTGCCCGGCATCGACCCCGACGACTTCGCGCGCATCGCGGCCGAGGCGAAGGCCGGATGCCCCGTCTCGCAGGCCCTGGCGGGCATCGAGATCACCCTCGAGGCCACGCTTGCCTGACGCTCGCAAGGTGGTCGTGGCCGGAGCATCCGGCCTCATCGGCGGAGCGCTCGTCGACAGCCTGCGCGCCGACGGCGTCGAGGTGACGACGCTCGTACGTCGGCCGGCCGAGGCGCCGCACGAAGTGGAGTGGCTCACCGACGCGCAGACGCTCGATCCGTCGGTCCTCGACGGCGCGGACGCCGTCGTGTGCCTCAACGGCGCGAGCATCGGCCGGTTCCCCTGGACGGCGCACTACCGCAACACGCTGCTGTGGTCGCGCATCGTGCCGACCCGCGCGATCGCCCGCGCGCTGCGCGAACTCGGCGCCGGCGCCCCCGCGTACGTGTCGGCGTCGGCGGTCGGCTACTACGGATCGGCGCCGGGTGAGCGCCTCGACGAGAGCGCACCGCGCGGCGAGACCTTCCTCGCCGATCTGTGCGGCGAGTGGGAGGCGGCCGCGGCCGCGGCATCCGATCACACGCGCGTGGCGATGCTGCGCACCGCACCCGTCGTGCACGAACAGGGCGTGCTCAAGCCCCTGCTCCTGCTGACGAAGCTCGGCGTGAGCGGCCCGATCGGCCGGGGCACGCAGGCGTGGCCGTGGATCTCGCTGGAGGACGAGATCGCCGCGATCCGCCACGTGATCGACGGAGACGTCGAGGGGCCGGTCAATCTCAGCGGCCCGACCCGGGCGACGGCGAACGACCTGGGCTTCGCCCTCGCCGTGCGGATGAACCGCCCCTTCCTGCTGCGTGCGCCGGAGTGGGGCATGAAGCTCGTGCTCGGGAAGGACGCCACCGAGGCGATCCTGACGGCCGACATGCACATCGTGCCCGCCGTGCTCGAGGCGTCCGGCTTCACGTTCGCCCACCCGACGGTCGAGGACGCGGTCGCCGCGGCGGTGCCGGCGGCGTCGTAGCGTCTCAGCGGCCGCCGCGCCGCTCGTCGGCCTCCAGGCGGATCGCAGTGCGCACGGCCTCGCGGGCACGGCGTCGGTCCCCCGCGCCGTCGTACGCGAGGCCGAGGCGGTACCAGGCCCGCCAGTCGTCGGGGTGCGCCTCGACGTCGGCGCGGAAGTCGGGGAAGAGCGCGTCGACCTCGTCGCGCACCGGCCGGCCGCTCGGGCGCACGGCCACGTCGATGTCGGGCAGACCGCCCTGCGCCTCGAGTGTGCGGCCCAGCTGGGTGGCTCGGTGCCCGAACCACAGCTCGCGGCCCAGCGCCCATGCGGCGATGAGCGGAAGGGTGATGAGCGCCACCCCCATCGCGATGCCGACGCCGTCGCCGCTGAGCAGCAGCAGCACCGCGCGCTGCCCCACGAGCACGATGTAGAGCGCGAGGAGCACCGCCATGACGGCGACGCCGATGCGTGCGCTCATGCGCCGGTGGCGCGGGCGACCTGTCCGGGCACGCCCTTCTCGGACACCGGGGCGTCGGCCGCGGCGCGCGGCTTGCGCAGGCCGATGTCGACGAAGCTGTCCAGGCCGACGACGACGCCGGTCGCCTCGCGAGCGCCGTGCAGGGCGATGCGGATGCCGGGGGCGTAGGCCAACGCCGGCTCGACGGTGTCGTGGGTGACGGTGAGCGATTCACCCGGGCCGGCGAGGATCACATCCTGGCGCGCGACGACGCCGGGGCGGCGCAGCGAATGGATCGGCACGCTCGCGACCTGCTGGCCGCGCGCGCGCTGGTCGACGTGGGGCGAGGCGACGGGGCCGACACCGCTGCGCGCGGCGCCGATGACCTCGGCGGTGCGCACGGCCGTGCCGCTCGGCGAGTCGATCTTCGTCTCGCGATGCGCCTCGACGATCTCGATCGAAGGGAAGAACGGTGCCGCGGCGGCCGCGAGCGCTGAGCCGATGACCGACCCGAGCGAGAAGTTGGGGATGAAGACCGCCCCGGTGCCGGCCTCCTTGACCGCGGAGCGGATCAGCGCGACGCGTTCGCTCGACCACCCCGAGGTGCCGACGAGCACGTTCTGTCCGCGCTCGATCGCCGCTCGGACGACCTCCATCGAGGCCGCCGGGATCGAGGCATCCACCACCAGGTCAGCGCCGTCGAGTTCGTCGAGGCTCGACGACGACGTCAGGATCGCCACCACCTCGAACCCGTCCTCGGCCTCGACCACGTCGCGGATGATGCCGCCGAGCTTGCCGGTGCCGCCCACGATGGCCACGCGCGTCGTCATGGGGTCCATCCTAGGCGGGGCGGATCGGCGGACTCCCCCGCAGCGCGTGCCCAACTCCTCCAATCCGACCCCCGGTCACGCGTTGCGGCGGCGTGTCGGGCCTTCCGCCGCACGGATTGCAGGAGTTGGGCACGTCGAGCAGGTCGTACGCTGGCCTGGTGGTGAGCCTGCGCGCGATGTCGGTCGACGATCCGGTGGCCCGAGAGCTGCTGACCGGCTACTTCCAGGCGCGGCAAGCCGGCTTCGCCGACCAGAACGTCGTGTACTCGATCCGGTTCCCGGATGCCGCGGTGTTCACGCCGCCGGCGGGAGTGTTCGTCGTCGTCGAGGACGACGACGGCGAGCCGGTCGGATGCGGCGGCATCCGGCACCTCCCGGACGGGCCGCTCGGCAGACGGTACGAGGTGAAGCACCTGTACCTGAAGGCCGAGACGCGCGGCCGCGGCTGGGGGCGCCTGCTGCTGGACGACCTCGAGGAGCGGGCGCTCGCGTTCGGCGCGCGCGAGCTGGTGCTCGACACCCACCACTCGCTCGTCGCCGCGGGCGGCCTGTACGCGAGCGCGGGCTTCGCGCTCACCGAGCCCTACAACGACAACCCGAACGCGAGTCGGTGGTACGCGAAGCCGATCGGCACGGGTCAGACCGGGTAGTCCTCGGGCAGACCGGTGCGCAGCTCGACCGGCAGGTGCGCCATGTCGTTGTGCGAGAGCACCGTCCACGGCCGACCGTGCTTCTGAGCCAGCACGGTGAGGCCGCAGTTGGCCTGGTTGAGGGTCATCCACCGCCACGACGGCGACTGCATGACCTCGCGCACGAACCAGCCGATCACGACGTTGTGGGTGATGAGCAGCTCGTGCACCTCGCCGCGCTTGCGCGCCAGGAACTCGCTGACCGCGTCGGACATCTGCGCCTGGCCGGCGTCGATCTCGGCCTCGGTGACGGCACCGAAGAACGGCTCGTAGGCCGCCGGCGTGTCGGGGGTCATGCCCGTGGGCACGCAGTCGAACAGCAGCGCCGACGGCTGCGGCGAGACCGACGGCAGCCGCTCGGCGACGACGCGCGCGGTCTGATTCGCACGCTCGAGCGGCGAGTGCCACACGGCGTCGAACGGCACTCCCGACAGACGATCGGCGATCAGGCCCGCCTGCCGCACGCCGCGTGGCGACAGGGGCCCGTCGATGAGTCCGTGCTCGGCGTCCTGATGCTCGCCATGCCGCACGAGGTACAGATAGTGCGTCACGCTCGGTCACTCCGTCGGGGTCCGCGTGCCCGGGGGAAGGCACGCATTCCACCCTACGTCAGACCACCGACCGCCACGCGGGCCTGTGGAACGTCACTCGGCGGCGCGGGCGATGTCCGACAGCTGCGCGCGGCTGAGGTGCACACCGACGCCCTGCACGAGCTCTTCGATGTGCTGCGCCGCATACGCGTTGACGATCGGGGCGGTCACCAGGCGCTGCGCCAGCAGCCATGCCACCGCGACCGCGGCATCCGGCACGCCGAGCTCGGCTCCGACGGCGTCGAGAGCGCGCAGCGTGCGCGTGCCGCGGCGGTTCATGCTCGCCGCCAGCTGCGCGCCGCGCACCGACAGCCCGCCGCGACCGCGACGGCGGTGGCGTCCCGACAGGAAGCCGTGCTCGAGGGCGTGCGACGGCGTGACCGCGAGCGCCTGCGCACCCGCGACCAGTCGCAGGTCGTCGTCGAACTCGTGGCGCCGCAGCACGTTGAACGGCACATCGAGCACCGTGATGCGCGGGAAGCCCGCCGACGAGAAGATGCGGGCCTCGACGAGCTGAGCGGCCGAGTAGCCGATCGCGCCGAGGGCGCGGGCCTTGCCCGTCTCGACGAGCCACTCGGCTGTGGCGAGCGTGTCTTCGAGCGGTGTCTCGGAGTCGACGGTGGCGTCGAGGTAGAGCACGTCGACGTGGTCGGTGTCGAGACGGCGCAGGGATGCTTCGACCGACCGCACGAGGTTCACCGAGCCGAGGCCCGGGTTATCGGGGTGCCCGCCGACGCGCACCGCGAGAGTGATCTCGTCGCGGAGTCCGCGCGAGTGGAGCCACTGGCCGATGATGTGCTCACTGCGGCCGCCGGCGAAGCTGTCGGCCGTGTGCACGGCGTTGCCGCCGAGTTCGACATATGCGTCGAGGATGTCGTGGCTCGACTCGAGGTCGACGTTCCAGCCGAACTCGGCGCCACCGAGGATGAGCGGGAAGATCTCAGGGCCGCCATCGCCGAGCGGCACGCGCACGGCCTCGCCGAGCGGGCGGCCCTGCACCGGGATCGGAGCGGACGGATGCGTGGCCTTCGCGTCGTCGGCGGCGTCGACGGCCGCATCGATCGGCAGGGCAGGACCGAGCGTCGCCGGACTCTTCGAGTCGACGCCGAATTGCGCCATGTGTGCCACCCCCTCGCGATTCTCCGTATTCGGAGTGCTCGCGACCACTGGATCCCGCGCCCCCCGACGCGTATTAGCAGGCTAGGGCCTGTGGACCCCGCATCCGGTCAATGAGACGTACAACCGGTAAACATCGCATAACGGTTGGATCACGAGCCGGTTCTCACCGGCGGTTTGTCCCCCGAACGGCGGACAACGCATGGCTCTCACGGCATGCGCTGCCGGAAGACGCGGATGCCCGCCCCTCCGGTCGGAGGAACGGGCATCCGTCGTCGCGAAGCGGGATCAGCCCTCGGCGGGCGCCTCCGCGGCGGCCTCCTCGAGGACCGGCTCGAGCGACAGCTTGCCGCGGTCGTCGATCTTCGTGATGCGCACCAGCAGCTTCTGGCCGACCGAGAGGACGTCGTCGACGTTCTCGACGCGCTTGCCGCCGGCGAGCTTGCGGACCTCGCTGACGTGCAGCAGACCGTCCTTGCCGGGCAGCAACGAGATGAACGCGCCGAAGGTCGCGATCTTGACGACCGTGCCCAGGAACTGCTCGCCGACCTCGGGGTTGGTCGGGTTGGCGATCGCGTTCACCTGGGCGCGCGCGGCCTCGGCCGACGGGCCGTCGACGGCGCCGATGTAGACGGTGCCGTCCTCCTCGATCGAGATCTGCGCGCCGGTCTCGTCCTGGATGGCGTTGATCGTCTTGCCCTTGGGGCCGATGAGCTCGCCGATCTTGTCGACCGGGATCTGCACGCTGATGACGCGCGGCGCCGTCGGCGCCATCTCGTCGGGCGCGTCGATCGCGGCATTGAGCACGCCGAGGATCGTGAGACGCGCGTCGTGCGCCTGCTGCAGCGCGGCCGACAGCACCGACGACGGGATGCCGTCGAGCTTGGTGTCGAGCTGGATCGCGGTGACGAACTCGCTGGTGCCGGCGACCTTGAAGTCCATGTCGCCGAGGGCGTCCTCGGCACCGAGGATGTCGGTGAGCGCCGCGTAGCGCGTCTGCCCGTCCACCTCGTCGGAGACCAGACCCATCGCAATGCCCGCGACGGGGGCGCGCAGCGGCACACCCGCGTTCAGCAGCGACAGGGTCGAGGCGCACACCGAGCCCATCGACGACGAGCCGTTGGAGCCGAGGGCCTCGGACACCTGGCGGATGGCGTACGGGAACTCCTCGCGCGTGGGCAGCACCGGAACCAGCGCGCGCTCTGCGAGGAAGCCGTGGCCGATCTCGCGGCGCTTGGGGCTGCCCACGCGACCGGTCTCACCGGTCGAGTACGGCGGGAAGTTGTAGTGGTGCATGTAGCGCTTGCTCGTCACGGGCGACAGCGAGTCGATCTGCTGCTCCATCTTGAGCATGTTCAGCGTGGTGACGCCCAGGATCTGGGTTTCGCCGCGCTGGAAGATCGCCGAACCGTGGACGCGCGGGATGACCTGCACCTCGGCGTCGAGCGGACGGATGTCGGCGAGGCCGCGGCCGTCCATGCGCACACCCTCGGAGAGGATGCGGCCGCGCACGATCGTCTTGGTGACGGACTTGTAGGCTGCGGCGAACTCGAGCGTCGCGACCGCCGGCAGTTCGCCGGCTTCGACGGCGGCGGTGAGCTCGGCCTTGACGGCATCCTTCAGCTCGTCGTCGGCGTTCTGGCGCTCCTGCTTGTCGGCGATCTGGTAGATCGGCACGAGCTTGTCGTACGCGCGACCGGCGACGAAGTCGTAGGTCTCCTGGCTGTACGGCAGGAAGACCGGGTACTCGCGGACCTCCTTCGCCGACGTGCGCGCGACCTCGTTCTGCGCCTCGACGAGCTGCTTGATGAACGGCTTCGACGCCTCGAGACCCTGGGCCACGACCTCTTCGCTCGGCTTGGTGGCGCCGCCCTTGATGAGGTTCCACGAACCCTCGGTGGCCTCGGCCTCGACCATCATGATGGCGACGTCGCCGTCGTCGAGCACACGCCCGGCGACGATGAGGTCGAACACGGCGTCTTCGAGCTGCGTCACGGTCGGGAACGCGACCCACTGGTCGGCGTTCTCGCCGTGGCCCGGGATGAGCGCGAGGCGCACACCGGCGATCGGACCCGAGAACGGCAGACCCGAGATCTGGGTCGACAGCGACGCGGCGTTGATCGCGAGGGCGTCGTAGAACTCACCCGGGGCGATCGAGAGCACGGTCACGACGATCTGCACCTCGTTGCGCAGGCCGTCGACGAACGACGGGCGCAGCGGGCGGTCGATGAGACGGCAGACCAGGATCGCCTCGGTCGAGGGGCGGCCCTCGCGACGGAAGAACGAGCCGGGGATCTTGCCGGCGGCGTACGAGCGCTCCTCGACGTCGACGGTCAGCGGGAAGAAGTCGAAGCCCTCACGAGGGTGCTTGCCGGCGCTGGTGGCCGACAGGAGCATGGTCTCCTCGTCGAGGTACGCGGCGACGGCACCCTGTGCCTGCTGCGCGAGTCGGCCGGTCTCGAACCGGACGGTGCGGGTGCCGAAGCGTCCGTTGTCGAGGACGGCTTCGGCGGCGGTGATTTCAGGACCTTCCAAGAGGTCTCTCCTTCTTTGTTTAGGCTCGCGTCCCCGTGTGGGAGGCGAGCGTTCAGGAAGGAGCGGACAGCAGTCATAGGCGCGCGGGCATGGGCTCGCGAGGACCGCCTGCGCTGGCCACCAGTCGAAGATCACCGGACGCCGCGTCCGGGAACCCACCACAGGGGACCAGCTTCCTGCCGGCCTGCTCCTTGAGCTCGATGTGAAATTGAGCGGATGCCACAGTGGCAACCCCACCGATCCTATCAGCGGGCGCCTCCCTGCGCCTGTGCGCGCCGCGCGGCTAGGGTGGGGGCATGAGCACCGACGACAAGCCGGCGGGCGCGGCATCCGACGAGATGAAGCGCAAGTTCAAGGAAGCCCTCGAGAAGAAGAACGCGAAGCAGCGAGACGGCGAGGCCCACCTCGACGCGGACTCCGCGATCCACGAGGCGCACGGTCCCGCCTCGACCAAGCGCGAATTCCGCCGCAAGAGCGGCTGATGGCGCTCGACGACGAACTCGAGCCGCTGTTCGCACGCACGGCCGAGACCACGACCGCGCGCTTCACCTCGATGCCCGAGGACTCGATGCTGCCCGCGACGGCGTATCGCGTCGTGCGTGACGAGACGATGCTCGACGGCAACGCCCGCCTGAACCTCGCGACGTTCGTCGGCACGTGGATGGACGAGCACGCCGACCGCCTCTACGCCGACTCGTTCGACAAGAACATGATCGACAAGGACGAGTACCCGGCGACGGCGGCGATCGAGGAGTACTGCTGGCGCATCCTGGGCGACCTGTGGAACGCCCCCGACACCGACGACATCATCGGCACGTCGACGATCGGCTCGTCCGAGGCGTGCATGCTGGGCGGTCTCGCGCTCAAGCGGCGCTGGCAGCATGCGCGCCGCGCGGCCGGACTGTCGACCGAGAAGCCGAACCTCATCATGAGTTCGGCCGTGCAGGTGTGCTGGGAGAAGTTCTGCAACTACTTCGACGTCGAGATGCGGCTGATCCCGACGACGGCCGAGCATCCGGTGATGGACGGCACCGGCCTCGCCGACGTCGTCGACGAGAACACGATCGGCGTCGTCGCGATCGTCGGTGTCACCTACACCGGCGCGTACGAACCGGTGCAGAAGATCGCCGCCGCACTCGACGACATCCAGGAGAAGACCGGCCTCGACATCCCGATCCACATCGACGGCGCCTCGGGCGCGATGGTCGCGCCGTTCCTGCAGCCCGAGCTGCCGTGGGACTTCCGCGTCGAGCGCGTGCAGTCGATCAACACGTCGGGGCACAAGTACGGGCTCGTCTACCCCGGCGTCGGCTGGGTGGTGTGGCGCAGCGTCGCGGCGCTGCCCGAGGACCTCGTCTTCAAGGTGAGCTACCTGGGCGGATCGATGCCGACCTTCGCGATCAACTTCTCGAGACCCGGCGCGCAGGTGCTGCTGCAGTACTACCGGTTCCTGCGGCTGGGCCGCGCCGGCTACCGCGCCGTGCAGCAGGCATCGCAGGACGTCGCGGTCTTCCTGTCGCAGGCGATCGGCGACATGGAGGCCTTCGAGCTCGTCAGCGACGGGCGCACGATCCCCGTCTTCGCGTGGCGCCTCGCCGACGGCCACACCGACAAGTGGACGCTCTACCACCTGTCCGAGCGCCTTCGTGTGAAGGGCTGGCTGGTGCCTGCCTACCCGCTCTCGGGCGAGCTGTCCGACCAGACCGTCATGCGCGTGGTGTGCCGCAACGGGTTCAGCCGGGACCTGGCCGCCGACCTGCTCGACGACATCCGCACCGAGACGGCCTTCCTCGACTCGCTCGACGCCCCGATGCCCCACCCGGGAATCGGCCCGACCTTCCACCACTGACTGACAGGCTCGGCCCGGCCCCGCCCGACGCGTCAGCCGAGCTGACGGGTACGCGCCGGGCGCGTGCGGGGCACGAGCACGTAGTCGTCGTGCTTCGCGTCGCGCCCGTCTCCGGCGGTGCGGCCGCGCAGCCGCCGCCACACCCACGGCAGCGCGTCGCGCGCGAGCCACGATCCCGGCGCGGGCGCATCCTCGTCGGAGTGCAGCACCGCATCGAGTTCACCGAGGGCCTCGGCGTCGCGCACACCCAGGACCTCCGCCGCGCGGTACGCGAGGAAGCGGTGGCCGCGCGAGCGCAGGTGCACCTTGTCGTCGGCCCACATGTCGTGCTCCCCGATCGCCGGGAAGGCCTCGACGTCGAGCAGCAGGCAGCCGTGCCGCTGCGCGATCCCCCGCAGCAGCGCGTTGTACCGCGCGAAGCGCCGCGCGAAGATCATCGCGGTGCGCCGCCGCGGCAGGAACGGCGTGACCAGCAGCACGTCGGCGCCGGTTGCGCGCAGCCGCGCGACGGCGGCATCGACCTGGGCGGCGAGCTGGTCCGGGTTCACCGAGGGACCGACGAGGTCGTTGGCGCCGATCAGCACAGACACGAGGTCGGGCCGCATCTCGAGCGCACGGTCGAGCTGCGGGCCGGTGAGGTCGGCGACCTTGCGGCTGCGCACCGCCAGGTTCGCGAATCGGAAGGGCTGCGTGCGCTCGTGCGCCAGCAGCATCGCGAGCCGCTCGGCCCAGCCTCGGAACTCGCCCGCCGGCATCCGGCTGGTGTCGCACAGCCCCTCGGTGATCGAATCGCCGAGGGCGACGTACCGCGACCAGCGCGGACGGTCGACGGATGCCTCCGACAGTTCGGGGCGCACCGCTGCGCGCGCGGGGAGCGCGTCGTCGATCGTGCGCAGCCGTGCCGCCTGGTCGTAGTGGGTGACGAGGTCGCCGGTGAGCGTCTGCCACGTGCGCGCCGCGACGCCCTCGCGGGCTGCGGCCCCGAAGGCGCGGCGCTTGGCCTGGTCCCCCAACAGGTCCTCGACGCGCGCTCTCAGGTCGGCGAGGTCTCCGGGTCGGTACAGCCATCCGTCGACGCTCGAGCGCACGAGGTCCACGGGGCCGCCGGCCCCGGTCGCCACGACCGGAGTGCCGCTCGCGAGGGCCTCCTGGATCGTCTGGCCGAACGTCTCGCTCTCACCCGGATGCACGAACACGTCGAAGCTCGCCACCGCCTCCGCCAGCGCGGTCCCCGAGAGGTGCCCGAGGAACGCCGCCTCGGGCAGCGCCCGCTGCAGTGCGGCGCGGTCGGGCCCGTCACCCACGATCACCAGGCGCATGCCCGGGATGCCGCGGAGAGCCGCGAGGTCGCCCACCTGCTTCTCGGGCGCGAGCCGGCCCACGTAGCCCACGATCAGGTCGCCGCTGGCCAGCCGGGCGCGCAGCGGTTCGCTGCGCCGCTCGGGCCGGAACTGGCGGGCATCCACCCCGCGTGCCCACCGGCGCACACGGTCGACTCCGAGCGACTCGAGCCGCTCGATCGCGGCCGTCGACGGCGCCAGCGTGAGCGTCGCGCGGCGGTGCAGACGCGCCGTGTGGGACGCGGCGAGCGTACGCCCTCGCGGCAGTCCGTACTTCTCGGCGTACGCGATGACGTCGGTCTGGTAGATCGCGACCGTCGGGATGTTCAGCGTGTCGGCGGCGACCAGCGCCTGCCAGCCGAGGACGAACGGCGAGGCGAGGTGGATCACGTCAGGACGGAAGCGCCGCATGAGTTCGGCGAGACGCCGGCTGCCGGCGACCGCGACGCGCACCTGCGGGTACTGCGGCAGAGGGAAGGAGCGGACGAGTTCGACGGGCACGTCCAGCGACGGATGGCTGTCGGGCCCGGGTGCGACGACGAGGACGTCGTCACCGCGCAGGGCGAGCTCCTCGACCACGCGCAGCACGGAGTTGGTCACGCCGTTCATGTGCGGCAGAAACGATTCGGTCAGCAGCAGCACTCTCACGCGTCCAGCGTGACGGCCCGGAACGTGCCCGAAGCGCGAAACGGCACGCCGTCGCCGAGAGTTCACCCGCCGCACCGCTGCCCGTCACCGACCATGCCCGTTCCGTTCCCGTTCACCGACGGCTGTTAGCAACGGAGCGTGGACGGCGCACTCCTGGATGCCTTCGCCGCGGGGCCGTGGGCGCTGCCTCTGCTGTTCCTGCTCGTGCTCGGCGACGCCTTCCTCGTGGTGGTTCCGGGCGAGGCCGCGGTCACGGCGTTCGGCGCGCTGGCGGTGTCGACCGGCTCACCGCCGCTGGCCGCGGTCATCGCCGTCGCGGCCGCCGCTGCGGCCTGCGGCGATGTCGCCTGCTACACGATCGGACGTCGCGTGGGCGTCGACCGCTGGCGGTGGATGAGGGCCCGACGCGTGCAGGCCGCGATCGGGTGGGCGCGCGACCGCCTGCATCGCAGCACGGCGACGGCGCTGTTCACGGCGCGGTTCATCCCGTTCGCGCGGCTCGCGGCGAACCTCACGGCCGGGGCGACCCGCGTGCCTGCGCCGCGGTACGTCGCGATGGTGGCCGTCGCGGCGACGGTGTGGGCGGCGTACCAGGCCCTGCTGGGCGCGCTCGTGGCATCCATCCTGCCCGGCGGAACCGTCACGGCGGTGCTCGTCTCGATCGCCGTGGGGCTGGTCACGGGCTTCGCCGTCGACGCCCTGCTCGCCGCACGACGGCGACGGGCGGGCCGCTCCTGACGCATCCCCGCACGCCCAGGTGAGCGGGCGTCAGCGGGCGATCGCGAGCGTTCGGGCGGCGGCATCCGCGAGCGCCGCGCCGTACGACGGCCCGTGGCCGACGGCATGGACGGCCAGCGGATGCAGCTGATGCAGCGGCACGCGGTCGCGCCACCCCCCGCGCAGCGGGTGCCGGCCGTCGTACCCGGCCACCACGGCGTCGAGGTGCGGGCACCCGAAGAGGTCGAGCATCGCCAGATCGGTCTCGCGATGCCCGCCGTGCGCGGCGGGGTCGATCAGCACCACGCCCTCGGGCGACCACAGCACGTTGCCGCTCCACAGATCCCCGTGCACGCGCGCGGGCGGATCGTCGTCGTCGAAGACGCCCGCCGAGATCAGGTCGCAGGCCCGCTCGACCGTGCGCGCATCGGCCGGCGACAGGTTGCCGGCCGCCACGGCGGCCGGCACGAAGTGCATCACGCGGTCGCGAGCGTAGAACCGACCCCACGTCGGATCATCGGCGCGCGGCTGCGGCAGGCGCCCGATGAACAGCGGACCGTCCCAGCCGTCGGGCGGCGCGCCGAACCCGCGCGCACCCGCGTCGTGGGTGGCAGCCAGAGCCGCGCCGAACGCCGTGGCCGCCCCGGCCTCGGCGCGCGCACCCGCGATGCGCTCGAGTGAGATGCCTCCCGGCCAGACGTCCATGACCCGCGCGATCCGCACGCCACCGCGGTCATGCGCCTCGGCGAGCCAGCGCAGGCCCGCCGCCTCGGCCTCGAAGAAGGAAGCCGGGGCGTCGGGCCTGCGCTTGACGACGGGATGCAGGGGCTACTCCCCCGCGAGTCCGCCCAGCAGGTGGCCGAACGAGCGGCCCTCTCCCAGGTAGTGCGACGGGTCGAACGGATCGACGGATGCCGCAGGCTCGCGCTGCGCGATCGCCTCGGCGAGCTCGCGCGCCCCGCGCTCGACGCGCGCGCCGAGCGGGGCGACCTGATCGCCGGAGCCGCCCCAGTCGGACGACGCCGCGAAGACACCGGTCGAGACCGGGGCCGCGTGCAGATAGGCGAACAGCGGCCGGATCGCGTAGTCGATCGCGAGCGAGTGCCTGGCGGTACCCGCGTTGGCGCCGATGAGCACGGGCGTGCCGGTGAGCGCGTCGGGGTCGATCACGTCGATGAACGACTTGAACAGGCCGGAGTAGCTCGTCGAGAAGATCGGCGTGACCACGATGACGGCGTCGGCGGTCACGACGGCGTCGATCATCGACTCCAGCGCCGGCCGGGCGAACCCGGTCAGCAGATTGTCGGTGATGTCATGCGCGTAGTCGCGCAGCTCGAACGCGTCCACCTCTGCGGTGATGCCGCGCTCTTCGAGCTCGGCGACCGTCGCCGCGGCCAGCCGGTCGGCGAGCATCCGCGTCGACGAGGGATTCGACAGCCCCGCCGACACGACGGCGATGCGACGAGTGGTCTGAGTGGTCATCGTTTCGTCTCTCTCCGCTCGCTCAACGACCCGAGACGAGCCCGAAGGCGGCACCCGACGGGGCGGGCGTGTCCTGGTACGGGCGATCGCCGACGAGGTTGTCGCCGCGGTTGGCGCCCGGCACGGCCCCGCGGGCCCCGCCTGCGGCGGCGACGAGCGACGCGTGGGTGGGGGCGTCCGGCACGGTCGCGGGGCGATCCTTCGCCAGCTCACGACGCAGCACCGGCACGACCTCGCCGCCCAGGATGTCGATCTGCTCGAGCACCGTCTTCAGCGGCAGACCCGCGTGGTCGATGAGGAACAGCTGACGCTGGTAGTCGCCGAACGTCTCGCGCATCGCGGCGTACCGGTCGATGACCTGCTGGGGAGAACCCACCGTCAGCGGCGTCATCTCGGTGAAGTCCTCGAGGCTGGGCCCGTGGCCGTACACCGGCGCGTTGTCGAAGTACGGCCGGAACTCGCGCACCGCATCCTGCGAGTTGGCCCGCATGAACACCTGGCCGCCGAGACCGACGATCGCCTGCTCGGGCGTGCCGTGGCCGTAGTGCGCGTAACGCTCGCGGTAGAGGCTGATCAGCCGCTGGTAGTGCTCCTTGGGCCAGAAGATGTTGTTGGCGAAGAAGCCGTCACCGTAATAGGCCGCCTGCTCGGCGATCTCGGGCGTGCGGATCGAGCCGTGCCACACGAACGGCGGCACGCCGTCGAGCGGACGCGGCGTCGAGGTGAACCCCTGCAGCGGCGTGCGGAACTGACCCTCCCAGTCGACGACGTCCTCGCGCCACAGCTTCTGCAGCAGCGCGTAGTTCTCGATCGTCAGCGGCAGGCCCTGGCGGATGTCCTTGCCGAACCACGGGTAGACGGGGCCGGTGTTGCCACGGCCGAGCATGAGGTCGGCGCGGCCTCCCGAGACGTGCTGCAGCATCGCGTAGTCCTCGGCGAGCTTCACCGGGTCGTTCGTGGTGATGAGCGTGGTCGCGGTCGACAGCACGATGCGCTCGGTCTGACCTGCGATGTAGGCGAGGGTCGTGGTCGGCGAGGACGACCAGAACGGCGGGTTGTGGTGCTCGCCGAGGGCGAACACGTCCAGCCCCACCTCCTCGATGTGCTTGGCGACCGTGAGGGTCGCGCGGATCTTCTCCGCCTCGCTGGGGGTCCGGCCGGTGGTCGGGTCCTCGGTGATGTCGCTCACCGAGAAGATCCCGAACTGCATCCCGGGCCACGTGGTGGTCTCGTTCACGATCGTTCTCCGCTCCCTGTCCGATCACTCGGAAGATACATGCAAATGAATGTATCTTGCAGAACGTCTGCCGTTCCAGGTTATTCCCGGGCGAACATCGCGATCATGTCGCGGGTCAGCTGGTGCGGTGCGGTCTCGCACGGCGCGTGCCCGGTGTCGTAGACCGCGAGCCTCGCGCCGATGCGCTCGGCGTACTCGGCGTGCTGGGCGGTCGGCCACAGATCGCTGCGTCCGACGGCGATGAGCTTCGGGATGCCGGTGGCCGCCACCGCCTCGACATAGTCGGGCGTGTCCATCATCTGCGCGACGATGTCGTCGATGCTGGCGCGCAGCGTGATGCCGAGCCGCTCGCGGACGAAGGCGATGCGCCCCGGCGGCGTGCGGTTGAGGTTGTACTTGATGCCCCAAAGGATGAGGCCGGCGGCCCGGTGAGGAGGCATGTCCGAGATCGGCCCGATGTGCTTGACGCCGCGGAACACCTGGCCGACGGCCGGCGGCGCCGCCATGAGGGTGAGGCTGCGGAACAGGTCGGGACGCTCGACGAGCGTCTGCTGCACGAGCACGCCCGCGTAGCTGTAGCCGAGCACGTGCGCGGG
Source organism: Actinomycetes bacterium (assembly GCA_030425055.1). GTDB lineage: Bacteria > Actinomycetota > Actinomycetes > Actinomycetales > Microbacteriaceae > Microbacterium. The sequence continues at coordinate 19,784 of JAUHVN010000009.1, forward strand.
GCCGTCGCCGTCCTCGAGGATCGCGACGAGGTCGTCGATGTAGAGCCGGGCGTCGTAGCGCTCGCGCGGCGGAGCGAGGCGCTGCGGACCGGCATCCGCCGACTCGTAGTGCCCGGCGATGTCGTAGGACTCGACGCGGAAGCCCGCCGCTGCGAACAGCGGGAACATCAGCACGAAGTCCTCCTTCGACCCGGCGACTCCCGGCACGAGCACGACACGAGGGGCGCCCTCGGGGCCCAGCGTCACCCGCGCGAGGTCGCCCGACGGCGCCGCGAAGCGGTCGCGCACGGTTCCCGTGGGGAACACGTGCCAGTCCACGTCGGGGATCTCGAGGTCGCGCTCGGGCGCGTCGTCGATCGTGGTCATCGCGCCGCCGACACTAGCGCGTCGGCAGGCCGACGAGGTCTGCGGCTCGCGGGGCGTACTCCGACGAGGCGCCGTCGGCGTCGAAGACGCGCACCGGCTGCTCGTGCGACCACGTCTCCCACCCCGGGTCGCCGTCGCGGACGAACGCCACCCAGGCGGAGTGCATGGCCGCCGCGAGCGCCGCCGGACCGTCGGGCCCGCCGAGGGCGACGGCATCCGGGGTGTCGAGCGCATCGAAGACGAAGCCGAGCTCCATCCCGTGGCATGCACCGAGACCGTCGACGGGGCTGGGCCACCGGAACTCGTAAACGTGGGTAGGTGCCGCGCCGATGCGACTGTCGGCGAGCTGCACGGCCGGCCCCCGCAGCAGCATGTCGGTCATGATCTCACCGAGCACCTCGCCGGCGCTCGCATCCGGCCGGCGCTCGCGATGCGCTCTGACGATGCGCGACGGCACGCGCGCGGCCGCCCGTGCGACAGCGAGCGTCGACGGGCGCACGCGCTCGAGCATCCCCGTGGGCACGAACCAGAGCCGGTACTCCTCCGACGTGGTGCCGATGAGCACCGGGATGCCGCGACCCGCGCCGTCGCGGATCGCGTCGAGGGGATTGCGCGGCACGAGGTCGCCGCCGATCGCGAGCGCGACGCCCGGCGCCCGCGCGAGGGGTGAGGCGCTCGACAGCGCCGTCTGCGTCTCGGCGAGCGCGGCGGGGTCGACCGACGCGAATCCGGCGCGCGTGGCCGGAACCCCCAGGCGCTTGGCGACGGCCTTCGACATGCGCGATGCCTTCGCGAGCGGCTGGGCGCTGAGCGGTCCGCTCTGCAGGATCACACGGTCGAACAGCTCCCCCGCGTGCGGCGCCGCCAGCAGGGCGGCGAGCGCGTTGGCACCGGCGGAGTGGCCCATGGCGGTCACGCGCGCCGGGTCACCGCCGAAGGCCCCGATCTCGCGACGCACCCAGCGCAGCGCGGCCTCCTGGTCGGCGAGGCCGAGGTTCAGCGGCACGTCGTCGAGCACCGCGAAGCCCTCCTGGCCGAGGCGGTACTGGATCGAGACGTACACGATGCCCTGGCGGGCGAACGCGGTGCCGTCGTACGCCGCGAGGGCGGCGCTGCCGCGCGTGAATGCGCCGCCGTGCACGAAGACGAGCACCGGCATCAGAGCGTCGTCGCTCCGGTCGGCCGGGGCCCACACGTTGACGGTGAGGATGTCGTCACCGGGAACGATCGCCGACGGCAGGTACTTCTCGAGGCCGCCTCGGTAGGGCGTCTGGGGAGCCGTCGGCCCGAAGGCGGAGGCATCCCGCTCGCCCTCCCAGGGCTCGACGGGATGCGGCGGCGCGTAGCGTCGCTCACCGAACGGCGGCGCCGCGTACGGGATGCCGAGGAAGCGGTCGACGCCGTCTTCGCGCACGCCGCGGACGGCGCCCATCGATGTGGTCAGGACGGGGCCATCGGGCATGCACATCTCCTTCACGCTCCAGCGCGTCACCCCAGGATAGGGTTGCCTCGCCGTGAAGACCGAGACCGCATCCCTCCCCCGAGTGCGCAAGCGCGTACCGTTCTGGGACAACGCGCGCTTCGCGTGCATCACCCTCGTCGTGCTGGGCCACGCGATCCAGCGCCTCACGTACGACAGCGACATCGCTCTGGGGATGTATCTGCTGGTCTACGCGTTCCACATGCCCGCGTTCGCGATCATCTCGGGATACTTCTCGAAGTCCGAGTCGCCGGGTCCGCGGCAGATGGCACGTGTCATCACCGACATCGTCGTGCCGTACGTCATCTTCGAGGGACTGTGGACGCTCACGAAGTGGCTCGTCGAGGGTCAGGCGAACCCCAACCTCACCCAGCCGGCGTGGACGCTGTGGTTCCTGCTGGCGCTCGGGATCTTCCGGCTGATCCTGCCCTACCTCGCGCTGCTGCGCTGGCCGCTGCTGTGGACGCTCGTGATCTCGATCGGCGCCGGGTACCTGCCCAACATCGACTCGACGTTCTCGCTGTCGCGCACGCTGGGCCTGCTGCCGTTCTTCACGCTCGGCTGGTGGATGCACCAGCACGACATCGTCGCGCGCTGGCGTCTGCTCGCGCAGTCGTGGTGGACCGTCGCGGTCTCTCTCGCGGTGTTCGCCGTCGCGGGGTGGGCGGCGTGGTTCTTCGTCGATGCGTGGCGCGAGATGAGCTTGCGCGACTGGTTGTTCTACGACGAGAACTACGCATCGATCGGCGGCACCCAGTGGTGGGCGGGCGGCGTGCGGCTCGCGCTGATGGCGGTGGCGCTCGTCCTCTCGGCGGCGCTGTTCGCGCTCGTCCCCCGCGGAACTCACTGGTGGACGCACTTCGGCCAGTACACGATGTACGTCTACCTGCTGCACTCCTTCGTGCTGTACCCGTTCCGCGAGTCGGGCGTGCTGCGGGGACTCGACCCGACCTGGCTGTGGCTGCCGATCGTCATCGTCGCCTCGGTGCTGATCTCACTGGGCCTCGCCACCAAGCCGGTACGATGGCTGTTCCGGCCGCTCGTCGAGCCCCGGCCGACCTGGCTGTTCGCCGACCGCACCCTCGCGCGCCGCGAGGGTCGGCGCAGCGATCCCACGGGCTCCAGGCGCCCGCGAGCGGATGCCGCGCACTCCGACCCGCGCCAGAACGGCTGACGATCAGGCGAACAGACCCGCTCCGACGAACGAGCCGGTCGCCGCGCCGGGCGGAACCGCCCATAGCCCCGATCCGACGTGGCGGAGGTACTCGTTCATCACATCGGTGGACAGCGAGCGCTGGATGCGGATGAACTGCTCCGGCGACCGCTGGTACGAGAGGAAGAACAGCCCTGCGTCGAGCCGTCCGAGCGCATTGTTCCCGTCGACGAAGTTGTAGCCGCGGCGCAGGATGCGCGCACCGCCGTTCGCGTCCGGATGCGCGAGGCGAACATGGCTGTCGGCCGGGATCACGGGTGATCCCGCGGCATCCGTCGCCGTGAAGTCCGGCTCGGTGAACTCGTCGCCGCCCGACAGCGGCGCACCCTCGCCCTTGTCGCGGCCGATGATGGCGTCCTGCTCGGCGAGGCGCACGCGGTCCCACGTCTCGATGAGCATCGCGATCTTGCGTGCGACGAGGTACGACCCACCGGCGAGCCAGGTCGGTTCGTCCGCCGAGCCCACCCAGACGTGCTCGTCGAGCGATGCGGTGTCGTCGGCGAGGATGTTCGCGGTGCCGTCCTTGAAACCGAACAGGTTGCGGGGTGTGGCCTGTTCGCTCGTCGTGCGCGACGTGCGCCCGAATCCCAGCTGCGACCAGCGCAGCGTCGCCCGCCCGAAGGCGATGCGGCTGAGGTTGCGCACCGCATGCACGGCGACCTGCGGATCGTCGGCGCACGCCTGCACGAACAGGTCGCCGTCCGAGGCTGCCGGGTCGAGATCGTCGCCGAGGAACGCGGGGAGACGCTCGAGCAGCGGCGGTCGTCGGTCGGCGATGCCGTAGCGGTCGACGCCGTCGGCGACGAAGAGCGTGGGACCGAATCCGATCGTGATCGTCAGACGGCGCGCGGGAAGCCCGAGCGCCTCCCCCGTATCGTCTGGCGGAGCCTGCGGAGACCCGCCGACGGCGCCGGTGGCGCTCACCTCCAGCCCCTGCGTCATGCGTGACGCCGCGTACGACCAGTCCTGAAGCAGCGTGATCAGGTCGTCGCGGTCGGTGCGGGCCATCATGTCGAAGGCGGCGAAGTGCAGGTGGTCCTGCACCGGAGTCGTGATGCCGGCCTGGTGGGCGCCGAAGAAGTCGAAGACCTCCGCGCCG